>CAIOHY010000031.1 GCA_903858205.1 uncultured Cellvibrio sp. | reverse complement strand
GTGGCACTTCGTAGGTTGGCGGTGAGGACCGAACCCCAACATTCGCAATTGCAAACGGCACACTGCCAAAATCTTGTAAAAAATTAACACAACGCACATTTTAATTTTTGGTTTGTTCGGATACATGGTCATGTTGGGGTTCGTTCCTCAGCCTACGCGGCCCGCACCAACCTACACAACCAATCACGAGAGATTTTTTATGTTAACCCAACGTTTATTACTCAGTGATCGCGGCGGCATGATTGTGCTGGGCTTGGTCTTGCTGGCGATGGTGCTGGTGCCCATCTGCAATATTCTTGTGCCAGAAACCTCATCGCTACACGTCTCCACTTTTATGGTGACTCTGCTAGGAAAATTTTTGTGCTACGCGCTCCTTGCGTTAGCGGTGGATTTAATTTGGGGATATTGCGGAATTTTGTCGCTCGGCCACGGCGCTTTTTTTGCACTCGGTGGTTATGCAATGGGTATGTACTTGATGCGTCAGATCGGCCCGCGCGGACAATACGGCGACCCACTGCTGCCGGATTTTATGGTGTTTTTAAACTGGAAAGAGTTGCCCTGGTATTGGCAGGGGTTTGATATGTTCTGGTTTGCGATGCTGATGGTTATTGTCATCCCCGGCGTTCTCGCGTTTATCTTTGGGTGGCTGGCGTTCCGTTCACGCGTTACCGGTGTGTATTTTTCCATTATCACCCAAGCCCTGACTTATGCACTCATGCTCGCCTTTTTTCGCAACGAAATGGGCTTCGGCGGCAATAATGGTCTCACCGATTTTAAAGATATTCTCGGCTTTCCCATCGCCGCCAATGGCACCCGCATCTCGCTCTTTTTAGCGTCCGGTTTTATGTTGATCATTGCTTACATCGCCTGCCGCTACATTGTCACATCGCGCATGGGGAAAATTATTGTTTCGATTCGCGACGCAGAAAGTCGCACACGTTTTTGCGGCTACAAAGTGGAATCTTACAAACTCTGGCTATTTGTGTTCTCCGCTATTCTCGCGGGTATTGCTGGTGCGCTTTATGTTCCTCAAGTCGGCATTATTAATCCGGGTGAGTTTTCGCCGCTTAATTCAATCGAATTAGTGGTCTGGGTTGCCACTGGTGGACGCGGGACTTTGTTCGGCGCAATCGTTGGTGCATTCACCGTGAATTATGGCAAAACGATTTTCACTTCCTACTCACCGGAAACCTGGTTGTTTGCTCTGGGCGCGTTGTTTGTCATTGTGACTTTGATATTACCTAAAGGCTTGGTCGGACTTTTTAATCGCGCCAAGAAAAAACCTGCGGCACCCGCACAAGCCGATCCAAAAGCCAGCGCGCCTGAATCTGCCAAGGAGACAGTGTAATGAATATTCTCTCGCAAGCTCGCCGCACGCTTGGCCAAAATGATCCCAACTTTGGCGCCCCACTGGATACCACTAAAGGGACAATTCTTTACGTCGAAGGCATTACCGTTAGTTTTGACGGCTTTCGCGCGCTGAACAATTTGAATCTCTACATTGATGAAGGTGAATTGCGCTGCATTATCGGCCCCAACGGCGCGGGCAAAACCACCATGATGGATGTGATCACTGGCAAAACCAAACCCGATCAGGGCAGTGTTTATTTCGGTCAGCAAATTAATTTACTGGAACTCTCCGAACACCAAATCGCACGCGGTGGTATTGGCCGTAAATTCCAAAAGCCGACGATTTTTGAAGCGTTGAGTGTTTACGAAAATTTAGAGCTAGCCACCGCTGCAGATAAGCGCGTGTGGTGGACACTCACCCAACACCTAAACAGCACGCAGAAATACCGAATTGATGAGGTGTTAGTACAAATTGGTTTGCAGGAACATCGCTTTAAAAATGCGGGCGCCCTCTCTCACGGCCAAAAGCAGTGGCTAGAAATTGGGATGTTATTGATGCAAAACCCGCGCGTGCTATTAGTCGATGAACCCGTCGCTGGTATGACCGGAGAAGAAACCGAGAAGACCGCCGAGCTTTTATTATCACTTGCAGGTGATCACTCAGTTATTGTTGTAGAGCACGATATGAAATTTGTGCGCTCCATCGCACGTAAAGTCACTGTACTGCACCAAGGCTCAGTACTCACCGAAGGCACTATGGATCAAGTCCAAAATGATCCAAAAGTCATTGAAGTGTATCTTGGTGAATAAACAGTGAATGAATAGGACGGGAATACAACCATCATGCTGACAATCAAAAATATTAACCAATACTACGGTCAAAGCCATATTTTGTGGGATTTGTCCTTGAACCTGAAACAAGGCACCTGCGGCTGCCTGATTGGGCGCAACGGCGTGGGCAAAACCACCTTACTGAAATGCATTACCGGTTTATTGCCGGTGCGCGATGGCGCCATTCAATTAAATGGCTATGACATCAACAAACTATCCACCGAAAATCGCGCGCGCGGTGGCATCGGCTTTGTGCCCCAAGGCCGTGAAATATTTCCATTGTTAACCGTGGAAGAAAATTTAAAGATCTCGCTCGGCGCACGCAAAGATAAATCGCGTTTTATTCCCGGTTTAATTTATGAATTATTTCCGGTGCTCAAAGAAATGAAACACAGACGCGGTGGCGATTTGTCTGGCGGCCAGCAACAACAATTAGCCATTGGACGCGCACTGGTATTAGACCCAAAATTATTGATTCTCGACGAACCCACCGAAGGAATCCAACCCAACGTGGTACGCGACATTGGTGATGTCATTCGCAAACTCAATCGCGAATTAGGTTTGACCGTATTACTCGTCGAACAAAAACTTCCTTTTGCCCGCCGTGTAGCCGATGATTTTTTTATTATGGAAAAAGGCAGTGTGGTGGCAACCGGCCCTATTGCCGATTTGAAAGATGATTTGGTGCAGCGTTATTTGAGTGTGTGATAAAGGTTATTGGGCATATCGAGCGCATGATTACTCGCTATGCCTTTAATTCAGCTGATTTTATATCCCTTCACTTTTACACCTCGCGCCTCAAACCTGCTGCTGTCGCAGAACGTTATATACTTCTTGACTATAACCACCTATTGGGCGATTCTAGTGCCCACAAGTATGTCAGCCACCCCAAAGCTGATACTTATAACCATTGGTTAGCAAATATAGGCACCAAACCGCTATTTGCTTAGATCACACCCCAGCGATTTATCCGCTAGAGTAAAAGCTCCGTCACATAAGAAGATATGACCCAAATGACTCAACTCCCTGCGCAAAGACTGTCCGTTGTTGAAAAAGTTGGCTATAGCCTAGGCGACCTCGCCGCCAACCTGATTTTCCAAACCTTGCTCACCTTCCTCGCGTTTTTCTATACCGATGTGTATGGAATTTCGGCAGGCAAAGCCGCCACCATCATGGCGATTGGCGGTATGTTTGGTGCCTTTTTCACCCCGGTGATGGGAATAATCGCCGACCGCACCAGCACCCGCTGGGGTAAATTCCGCCCCTGGTTACTCTGGACGTCCATCCCATTCGGCGCAGTAGCTTTGCTCGCGTTTAGCACGCCCGACTTCGATGAAAACGGCAAAGTTATTTACGCCTTTGTCACCTACATTTTGTTGTTAATTATCTACG
>CAIOHY010000030.1 GCA_903858205.1 uncultured Cellvibrio sp. | reverse complement strand
AGGTAAAGTCGAGACCATAGAACAGAACAAAGACAAAGGTATTGGCGTCACGGTTTTTATTGGCGAAGGCAAAGCTATTCGTCGAGGGAATGCGAGTACGTCTGATTTTTCAACCAAAGCCTTGAAAGATACCGTCGAAGCTGCTTATAACATTGCGCGCTTTACGGCTGAAGATGACTGTGCCGGTTTACCAGAAGCTGAGTTACTTGAGACGGACCCACGCGATTTGTCACTGTTTCATCCTTGGCAGTTGTCGGCGAGTGAGGCAGTTGATTTGGCTATGCGAGCAGAAGCCGCTGCCTTTGCGGTGGATAAGCGAATTACGAATAGCGAAGGTGCGAATACCTTTGCGCAGCAATCACATTTTGTGTTGGCCAATTCGCGTGGGTTTATTGCAGGTTATCCGTATTCGCGTCATTCGCTATCAGTATCACCGATTGCTGGTAAAGGTAACAACATGCAGCGCGATGGTTGGTATTCCTCTGATCGGAATCCTAAAAAATTAGCGGATCCCGAAGCGATTGGTCGTTACGCTGCCGAGCGCGCTTTGTCGCGCTTGAATGCACGTCAGCTTGATACGCGTAAATGCCCTGTATTGTTCGAAGCACCTCAGGCAGTAGGTTTGATTGGTGCGTTTGTGCAGGCCGTCTCAGGCGGTGCGCTGTATAGAAAATCCACTTTTTTGACGGATTCTCTGGGTACGGAGATATTTGGTCCGGATATACAAATCATCGAAGACCCTCATCAGTTAGGTGGGGTGGGCTCGGCACCCTTTGATGAAGAAGGCGTTCGTACGCAGCATCGTGAGATTGTGCGTAATGGTGTGTTACAAGGCTATTTTCTATCTACCTATTCGGCGCGCAAGCTGGGCATGAAAACCACTGGCAATGCGGGTGGTTCGCATAATCTTGAGATACGCTCAACACGCACGAAATCCTCGGATGATTTTCGTGCGATGCTGAAAAAAATGGGTAAAGGATTGCTAGTCACGGAGTTGATGGGACAGGGCTTAAATTATGTGACCGGTGATTATTCTCGTGGCGCTTCAGGCTATTGGGTGGAGAACGGCGAAATTCAATATGCGGTTGAGGAAATTACCATCGCTGGGAATATGCGCGATATGTTAAAAAATATCGCTGCTATAGGTAGTGATGTACTAGCGCGCGGCACAAAAAATACCGGCTCAATTTTGATAGAAAGTATGACCATCGGCGGTTCATAACTTTCCGGAATTCTGAGTTTTTTAACCCGGATAGTCATTGATTATCCGGGTTTTGTTTTTCATCAATATGGTTTTTCACAATAGAGCCGATTAATCTATCCGCATTGCCATGCCGTAACGAAAATCTGCGGTGTATTCACAACAATTAATTCCTCAATAATTCGGCGTCATAGCAACGAGAAAGTTTGCATAATCGCGCAGAAATGTTTGTCCCAATGCGCTTAAACAACACACTGTTGTCAACGCGCTCTCTCACCTTGCTGGTCTCTGAGCTCCCAACCTAGAATTGCTATTGTTTTAATAAAGACAATGCATTTTCGCAAAATTCCCGGGCAGCGGATTTGCATCTTGTATCAGGCTCGGTATAAGGGGGACACACATGCAACGTAGAGAATTTATTAAAAAGGCGGCAGCCGGTGTAACGGCTGGCGCACTAGCAGCACCCGCAATCGCACAATCAAGTCCTGCCGTCAGTTGGCGTTTAGCGTCTAGTT
>CAIOHY010000029.1 GCA_903858205.1 uncultured Cellvibrio sp. | reverse complement strand
TTCTAAATTTTCTGGACTATTGATGATACTGCGATGCAGCTTGTGGTGTTGGAATTTGGATGACATATGTTGAAGCCTGTTAGCAGTATTAAAAGTTATGATTAATCAACAAGAAAAAATTCAGAAATTGATTCGGGCGAACATGATGTTCAGCCTGCTCGATCCGATATATCAGGAGAAAATACAGTCGTTTTTCGAGCTTCGCGAATACGCGAAATCCGACATGATTTTCGATCAGAATGCGGCGATGGATGGCATGTATCTTGTGGTGTCCGGCCAGGTTAGGCTCAAACAAACGACCGCTGGCAAACGAGTGAGCCTTGGTCTTCTTGGAGACGAAGCGAGTTTTGGTGAAATCTCGCTTTTGCGTGTTTCTCAGTGGGATTTTCAGGCTTTTGCGGCAGAGGCACTAACGGTGTTGTGGGTGCCGGCTGAACCTGTTAGAGAATTAGCGAAGGCCAACCCGGGTTTGAGCGAGTTGCTGACCAAGCAGGCTGGTCTGACCGAATTAAGTCATCGGTTGCGTGGACTGTTTGGCGCGGCAACTTACACCCCCAACCAGTTGAACGAATTGCTTGAAAAGGTAGGCGTTAAAACAGTATTGGCTGGAGAGACGTTTTTCAATACAGGGCAGACCGATCCACGGCTTTATTATGTAGAACGCGGCACAATTGATCTTAGGTCACGTGCAGATGATGGCAGCGACTTCCTTCTCGATACAGTACGCAAGGGCGATCTTTTTGGCGAGGCGGGTGCATTAACTGATATTGGCAGCCTGGGTGTTCAGCCCCACACGGCGGTGGCGGTAACTGATGCGACCGCACTCGTATTAAGGCTTCCGGAAATCGAAGCTATCCTAAAAGTGAATCCGGCACTGCACGAAAACTTACGTGAACGAGCGAAATTTTTAAGCTTGCGGGTGGACGCCGAACTCGCTTCACGCAAGAGTGCGGAGGGCGCAGACCAACGCGTGAAGCTCACCGATTCTGTTACAGAGGAAGAGTTCCTTAAACTCGCCTCTGAAAACAAGCCTGTCGTAAAAAACAAATTTACCTTTTTAAAGCAGCATGCGGAGTCAGAGTGCGCGTCCGCCTGCGTTGCAATGATAGCGCAGCATTATGGCAAAAAGTTCACGGTCGGCCAGGTGCAGGAAATGACTTCCCTCACCATGAACAACCCGACTCCCATCAATATCATCACTTCGGCTGAGCGGCTTGGCTTTAATTCAAAAGCCTATTCAATTAACTATGAAACGGCGCTGCGACTCACGCTGCCAGCGATAATCGGTTGGGAAAACTATCACTATGTAGTTCTGGTCGAGTTGACTGCAAAAGAGGCTTGTATTGCAGATCCAGACGCCGGTATTAAGCGTATTAGTCGTAAAGAGTTTCTTAAGAGCTGGAGTAGTGCGGAAGTTCCCGGTGTGAGCCAAGAATCCAATGAGAATGGTGTTTACATCGCTTTTTATCCGACCAGGGCTTTTTTATCGCAGTACGAACCAAAAAGACCATACATGCATTTTGTCGGCTACATATTGCCGTACAAATTTTATTTTTTTGAG
>CAIOHY010000028.1 GCA_903858205.1 uncultured Cellvibrio sp. | reverse complement strand
GCCGCTGCCGCGCCACTTTCTTGCGTAATTGTATATTTGTCACCAGTATCTTGTTTCTCAATACCATTGAGATCCCACTCAACCAGCTTTCCTGCTGTAGTAATAATTTCTTTACTTGCCATTTTGTCATCATCGTTAATGACGACATTATTATCCACTTGCAATCTTTTTGACTCGCCATTTATAGAAGCGTCTATAACCCAATCTGCTGTTTTAGTGGATTCAGGTTTACTATTCACGTAACTTTCAAATTGAACGGAAAATGTTGATGTCCCTTTCTTTAGCGGAATGGCACCTGCAGGTGATAATTTTCCGGGATAAACTCCAGTTCCAAAATTTGCGTATAGCTTAATGTAAATAGTGGCGTCATCTTCTAAAGGTTTGTTGAAGGTGAAAGTAACGGGGAATATTTTATTCGCTTCTGGATGCGATCCCTCAATAAACTCGAGCTTCTCAACACTAATTGTATATTCCGCAGCGCCGCCCTGAACAATCGACGGGGCAGATGATCCAACACTCGAAAGCGGACTACTGGACAAGGCGCTCGACATGCTAACGCTGTGATTGACTTCAATCGGTAGATCTATAGATATTCGTTTTTCTTCTGGGTCTTTATTTCCACACCCGACACCCAATAAACTAATACCAGCCCATAACACACACTTTGTGGCTAACTTCCATATATTTTCCATTGCCAAATTCCTAATAATCATCCCGCAGCCTGTAAACGAAATAAGACGCCGGTTACGCAAAGGGCAGTTTTTCATTCGCAACTCCGTATCCTTATTGTATTGAATTCAATCGCAACGCTAATTCATCAAACCGAATAGCATTAATTCCATTACTAAACTGCATAGCATCACCTGAATAAATCAAGTGCGCATTTGCCATCTGCGGTGACAATTCCATTATCCGTTTTAGCCCTTTTAGTAGTTCCGGCTTATAGGTTGAACTGGATTTTATTTCTATCGGCATTAACTGCCGCCCTTGTTGCAACAACAAGTCGGCTTCAAGGCCATTGCTATCGCGGAAGAAATAGAGATTATCTAGCTTGCCTTTGTTATAGATATTTTTAAGTACATCGATAATTACCAGATTTTCAAATAGCTGGCCAATTAGCGGATCACGTGCGACTTGTTGCGGATTTTCTATACCCAGTAAAAAACACAACAAGCCAGTATCAATAAAATAATATTTCGGCGTTTTGATTACACGCTTGCCAAAATTTTCAAAATAGGGGGGCAACTTGTAGAGAATAAAAGAGGCTTCCAAAATGGAAAGCCAATGCTTAATCGTTGTTGCACTCACGCCAACATCACCCGCCAGCGACGAGTAGTCCATTAGTTGCCCCACCCTGCCTGCAACCAACTTCATGAATTTTTGAAACTGGGCAACATCTTTTAAATTAATCAGCTGGCGAACATCGCGCTCAACATAGGTCTGGTAGTAGTTTGCATAGGCTGTTGACGGCCGCTGTTGCTGGTCATAAATACGCGGCAGAAATCCTTGGTAAAGGTAATCTTCCGCTTTGACAAAACCCAGGTCGTTATCAACCAATTCCGCGATGGAAAATGGCAGTAGATGAAGAATGGCCGTGCGCCCCGCGAGTGACTGCGCAATCGCCTCGCGCAAGGCCAACTGATGTGAGCCGGTGAGCACATAGCGCCCGTTCTCGCGCTGATTATCCACCGCTACCTGCAGGTAACTGAGCAGCTCAGGTAAGCGCTGGATTTCATCAAAAATAACCTTGCCCGAGTATTGCGCCAAAAAGGCCTTGGGGTCGTCTTGGGCGAAAGCGCGAGTCTCTGGATGCTCCAGGTTGACGTAGGCATAATCCGGTAAAAGCTGCCGTGCAAGCGTAGTTTTACCTGCCTGACGCGGCCCAAGAATAGTCACTATGGGGTATTCACCCAGCAACTGGAGAAATTCAGGTTCTATGTGACGTTTGATCATGAAGCAAGGCTATTCTATGTAATTTCAAAGTTCAACTTCTAAATTACATAAAAATGAGCATTTGATTGGACGAAAGTCGATCTTTAGAACTTTAGATAGGGGTTTTCGGCCAACGAATCTCCGCCCTTGCGCCACCTAAAATATGCGGCTCAACAAACTGCGCACTGCCCTGGTGCCATTGCATGATGCGTTTGACAATCGCGAGGCCTAAACCAAAACCGCCAGTGGCAGAGCCGGATGTGTTTTCATCTTGGTCTTCGTGATACAAGCGAACAAAGGATTCAAATACCCGCTCGCGTTTATCCTTAGGAATACCAGCGCCATCGTCCTCTACGGCGATAATAAATTCACGTTGTGTTTGCATGAGTTCAATGCGAATACGTGCTTTAGCGTAACGCGCTGCGTTGTTGATGAAATTCTGCAACACGGTTTCGATTAGTTTCCATTCGCAGATAAATTCAGCATTGTTTGTGGAATCACAAATTTCCAACGCTAACGGCTGTTGCCGTGGCGAGTTGCGCGCAAAGCGCAATTGCAATTCGTCTAGCAGATCACGCATATGGCCGCTGGTTTGTTTTAGCTGTTGGGTTTTTTGTTCAAAACCTGCATAGGCCAACAATGCGCTGATCAGCGATTCCATTTCCGCAATATCCTGTTCCACACTGCGCAATTGGCGACGGTCTTTATCATTGAGTTTTTCTTCTTCAATCATCGCCAGCGCAAATTTCATGCGCGCCAAGGGCGTGCGCAATTCGTGGGAGACGGCGTTGGTCATTTCACGGTGCGAGGCAATTAATTCGCGCAAACGCTGCGCCATGTGATTAAAGGCTTGTGCGAGTGGGTAGAGCGTAGAGGTGGGCGAAATTTCTAGCGTTTCCGGTACGCCATCTTTTCCCAGAGTACGGGTTTGGCTTTCTAACTTTTTACTGTCGCGCGAAAGCGGCCAAACCCATAAATAGATTGCCAGAGCAATGGCGAGATAAAACACAATCAGCAGTAAGCGATAGAAAGGCGACTCGCTTTCATCGCTTATAGGTACGCTCAGCATTATGACGTGATCAGTGTGCGCGAGACGTTTGTACCAGACAATGTCGCCGTTGCTGCTCACCGCAAGAATTTTTCCGGCATGTAAATCATGCATCGCGGCGGATTGCGCCAAATCGTCGAGCGATAATAATTCGAGGGGAAGATTGAGTTGTTTACTCAATTGCTGCGCAGCCTGTGTGTAGCCTGCATCGGATTGCGGTTGTTGCGTTAATACATCATGTTCGATGAGCGTGAATAGCGCGTGAATTTCCGCCGTGGGTTCTTGCGCGGGCGCTATGCTTTCCCAAAACTGATTCAAGCCCCAGCCAATTAACACCACTGAGGCAACAATAAAAAAGTAGAGGGAAATAAAGGCGCGATTCATAGTTGGATTAAAAGTCCACCGCTATTTCCAGGCATCGGCAATAAACAAATAGCCTTTGCCCCAGATGGTTTTAATCTTCGTTGGGTTATCCGGATTATCATTTAATTTTTTGCGCAGTTGCGAGATGCGAACATCGATGGTGCGATCCAAACCATCATACTCACGGTTGTAAATATGGTTGAATAAAAATTCGCGGCTGAGGATTTGCCCCGCTTGCGCGGCGAGTGCAAGCAACAAATCATATTCATGGCTGGATAGCACCACCTCTTCACCACCAAATAAGACCTTGCGTGCCGTTGGTTGAATACACAATTCACCAAAGACTAACGCCTCTTGCTCACGGGGATCATTCTGGTAGTAGCGGCGCATAAGCGCGCGGATGCGAGCGAGCAGTACACGCGGCTCGGCGGGCTTGATGACATAATCATCCGCGCCGTATTCCAAACCCAGCACCTGATCCAAATCCGAATCGCGCGCGGTGAGCATTAGGATCGGGCCTTTAAATTGCGGGCGCAATTCTTTGCACAGCGTCAAGCCATCTTTGCCCGGCAACATCAAGTCGAGCACAATGAGCGCCGGATTTAAATTCTGCGCCTGACGAATAACACGATTGCCGTTTTCCTCAATCGCGACCTGAAAATCATTGCTCTCCAGAAAATCTTTTACCAGCTGCGCCAAACGGCGGTCATCCTCAACCAATAAAATCAAATTATTTTGCGACATAAAAAATTTCTCTGTAAAAAAATCCCGTTAGCAAATCAAAAAAAACTCCAGGGATTACGCCTGGCTTTGCGGTATTTTTTTTCGTTGTACACCACTTGAAAACGTTGGTCACTCAATGAGGTGTTGCTATCCAGTTCGCGCAATTGAAAATCGGTACTGACACTCGCCGTCAATTCAAATTGATACTCACCTTTTGTCGCATTTTCCCAACAGCGCAAGGGTTCGGTTTTATCGGTTTGGTATAAACACAATGAACGCGCCTCGGCCGATAACCATTTTACTTCCAGTTCGTCGCGGCAGACTTCTTCGCGCGCATTGAGTACACACAAGCGCGGTTTAATTGAAAATTGGATCAAAGGTAATGCAGATGAACTCGCCTGCGATAAATCATCCGCAAGCGCGTGACTTCCCTGCAGCAAAACTGCTAGAAAAAGCGTTACCCGATAAATGTACGGCGTCAAACGTCTTATGGTGCCCAAGCTCAGCAGCTTCCCATCAAAAATGGTACACCCCCCCAATGAAAACAGTGATCACTTTATTGTCATTTATCAGTGGGCTTGCTGAGATTTCATCGGGTAACTGGCGATAATTGGCCAAGAAACGCAAATCCCAGCGTTCGGTTAGTTGGTAATTCCAATCCAAACGCGCAACCGGCGTCAGGGCGGCATCGGCGTGATAAGTACCGCGCAGGTCAGCTTCAGGCGCGGTGACGCCGTAGTAATAATTGATGACTTCACTGCTCTGCCAAATGGCACCAATAGACGTAGAAATACGGTGCTTACCGCTCGCCCAATGTTTCGCAAGTGCCACGCGCACTTCGTCGCCGTCGTGAACGCCGGTAAAGTCGGTCACATACTGCAACTGCACATCAACAAGCCCGGTGCTGAAGCTGTATTCAAATCCACCCAAACCCGCCATATGGCGGTCGCGCAAATCGCGTTGCTGAGGATCCCTAAAAGCCGGCGTAACAAACTTTTTATCACCGCCGCCATTAATCACCGGGAGTTCATCATCGTCATTGCTACCTTTTCCGGTGGTCGCAAAGCCGTTTTGGTCGATAAAAAATTGGCTCGGGCTCCAGCGATGGAAATACACCTGATCGTAGCTGGGCGTTGCAAACAGATTGAGTTGTTGTGACTCCTTCTCCCAAAGGATAAATCCGAAATCCAGATTCTGAATAAAGAAGCGTTCGCCGTTGTAGTTGACTTGCGGAATCAATACCAAGGGGATATCCGGCGTCGCTGCAAGCGGATTAGTGCGCACACCAGCACCCACGCCCAGGCTCAGTTCCCATTTACCAATCTCAACACATTCGTCTGTTTCCGGCTCACAGGCGAGCGCACTACCCACACACAGGGCAGAAGTGAGGGCGACAGCGACTATAGGAAACAGTTGTCGGAACAGAGTCATAGACAGGGCACAAAAAAGTTAATGATCGACAACGCTATTTATAAATGATGTAAGCGATTACCGTTGTAATGAATTGTAGATAATTCCAGCGACTTGTACGCTAATTACAATTTATTACAAATTCGTTCACATCCATTACAGATTCCTCCACCAGAGCAACTTAGGATACCAGTAAGCATTAAGCCCATACAAAAACCATAACACTCACTTTTAAAGGAGTTACGCAATGAAACCAGTTGTCAAAATGCTGTTGCTCAGTTTGCCTTTGGCAGCCTGTGGTGGAGGCAGCTCTAACAACGCGTCGGTCAATCCCAAACCACAAGCCAATACCGATTACTCCGCACTGTCGCAAAGCCAACTTGAACCCGGCCCCTTACGCCAAGCATCCTCGGCTGAATTATCCGCATTAGTCAAAAATGGCCTGCGTGTATCGCTCAGCCAAAACCAAAGCTACGGCATGATGATTCGCGAAGCAGCGGTCACCAACACGACAACCGATAACAAATCCGGCGGCAATTTTTCCGGCACCAACGTGCAAGTCGCCAACGTCGATGAAGCCGATGGAGTGAAGTACGACGGCAAATACATTTATCTCGCGACTCCAACGGAATATACCGAGGCCGGTGCAAAAGCCAGTTTGAAAATTCTCGCTACCAATCCCGCAAATGCCAGCGTGAGCGAAGTGAGTGATACACCACTCGATACCGAATACTGGGGCAGCGTATCGGAAATGTATTTGGTCAACGGCGCGCAAGGCACTACCGGTTTGGCCACCATTCGTCGCTCTTGGGACTTCATCGCCTTCACTGACAAAATCGTTAATGATGTCAGCACCGATGGCAAACCATTGATCGTGGATGACGCGGATAAAGCGCGCACGGCAGCCATCTGGCCCTACCAAATGGATAACGGTATTGAGATCACCTTGTTCGATGTGCGCACGCCCGCGACTCCGGCAAAATCCTGGTCATTATCAATCGATGGCGATTTACTCAGCACGCGTAAAATTGGTAACACACTTTATGTCATCAGTAGTTTTGTGCCCAGTATTGCCACGCTCGATTACGCCGCAGAAACCAAAGAAACAAAAATTGCTAACGAAGCATTAATCGTTGCAACACAAATTGAAAAATTATTGCCTGAATATTCCATCAACGGCGGCAGCCCACAACCACTCAACAGCGCCAACGGTTGTATGATTCCGGCCAGCACGGAAAAGACCGACGGCCATTTAAGCATGATCAATATCACTGCAATCAATTTAACGTCACAACAGTTAATTGAATCAGTGTGTGTGAATAGCAATGTGGAAACCGTTTACGCATCAACCGACAGCATTTATCTGGTAGGTTCGGATTACAGCCGTTGGGAAAATTGGCAAAGTTTTAGCGTAGTCCATCGTTTTGCGCTCAATACATCGGGTGTGGATTATTCCGCAACCGGTTCAGTAGAAGGCGTATTGGGTTGGGGCTCGCCCTCCTTCCGTATGGATGAACACAAGGGCCTGTTGCGTATGATCACCACCAATTACGGTGAAACCGGTAAGCCGACACATCAACTGCATGTTTTGCAAAAAGTGAATGGCCGCAGTGAATTGGAAGTGGTTGCACAACTGCCCAATAAAACCCGTCCAGAAGCCATCGGCAAACCACGCGAAGATATTTTTGGTGTGCGCTTCAATGGCGACAAAGCTTACGTCGTCACCTTTGAACGCAAAGATCCACTCTACGTCATTGATCTCGCCAATCCGTTGGATCCGAAAATTGCAGGCCAGTTGGAAATCCCTGGCTTTTCCACCTACTTGCATCCAGTTGGTGATAACTATTTATTCGCACTCGGTAACGAAACCAACAGCGACGGTTTCGCAACCGGCGTGAAAGTGTCGCTCTACGATATTCGCGATCCCGCCACGCCGACCGAAGTCAGCAAATATGTATTCGGCAGTGCCTACAGTTGGAGCGACGGACTTTATGATCATCGCGCACTTTCTTTCTTAAATGCCAATGCGGATCAACTGCGCATAACACTGCCGGTTACCTTGTACGATGAAGTAAAAACCCCGGAGTTCGTAACCAGCCGTTGGGTAAACAGCAGCCTTTACCAATTTGAAGTGAATGGATTAAGCAACGGCAAATTATCGCTTGATCACGTCGGCGTCGTCATCGGCGAGAGCAGCGACAATCAGGAGTACCCACTCTGGAGCGGTAATGACCGCGGCATACTCCACGGCGATGCATTGTTTTATGTGCATGGACCCAAAGTAATTGCCGGGCCCTGGAAAAAATAGATTAGGGTTAATGTGAGACGCAAAACCCCAGCGGGTTTTTAAAACCGCTGGGGTTTTTTTTAACAAGAAATTTCATCTGCATTACGCAAACACAAAACATCGGTAAAAAATAGCGAGTTACATTTTTTAACGCCCTACTACATATCTACCACATACATTCGCATCGCCAAGTCCGACAATAAAAAAATCGCACGATTCATTATTCAGCCGGAGTACCGCTATGCCAATCGCTTCTTTGATGCAACAATCTTTCGTTAAAAAATCCCTGCTTATTCTTCCTTTGCTTGGTCTGCTTAGCGCTTGTGGTAGTGATAACGACGATATAAAACCAGACCCCAATACCAAGATGTTACACATCGATTTCAATGACGGTATTGCCGGTTGGAAAGCAGGCTTTGCCGATTACCCTGCAGACGAAGAAGTCTTTTATGAGTTGGGTTCTGCTCAAGCTAATTTGCCCGCTGCACTAACCACGACACGCAAAGGTTTTAAACTCACCGGTAATAACCACAGCGATGACTTGTTTATGTTTATCACCAAACAAGTGGATGGACTTGAACCCAACACCCGCTACGATTTTCGTTTTAAAGTCACCTTCGGCACCAATGCGCAAAATAATTGTATGGGCATTGGCGGCTCACCGGGCAACAGTGTGTGGATTAAAGTGGGCGCGACAAAAAATGAACCCAAAGCCGTTAACGATGGCACCGGTTTTTTATTATTGAATTGGGATAAAGGCAATCAGGCAGCCGGTGGCAGCGATGCAATAATTGCAGGGGATTTTGCTAACAGCCAGGAATGTAGCGCAAACGATGTAGTCACCACCTATTTAAAGAAAACCTTGATTACCGAAAAAGGCGCTTATTCAGGCATTACCGACGATAAAGGCAGCCTATGGATACTGCTGGGAACAGATTCAGGTTTTGAGGGCACTACCACGATTTATTTTATGGAATTGGAAGTGGCGGCAACTAAGAAGTAATTTTTTGTTTTCGGGAAAAACATCTGCGATGTCATAGCCAAAAATGCGCAATAGGGTTTATTTAGGTATTCTTATTTTTTATCGTCATCCCTGCACGCGGGGATGACACTTATCTTTTCGGCGAATGCCGTTTTTTCAT
>CAIOHY010000027.1 GCA_903858205.1 uncultured Cellvibrio sp. | reverse complement strand
TGGCAAATCAATGATTGTATATTGAGCAATATTACTCAAAGCCATAAATGTATGACATGTGCGCCCGAATCCAGCGCCAATTTCGCAAACATGGTCGATGTTAAGTAAGATATCGGAAACAAATATGTATTCTTCAACTGCCAGAAGATAATCCAACGAAACATTACACCCCCCGCCCAGCTTAATTGTAGGTGGGGAACCGATATTCTGATTTGGTATTTTTTGCAATAATGTCAGAAGTTCATCAGTTTTTTTGACTGAATCATTAAATTCTCAAGATACATGGCAAATTCAAACATCAATGCCTTGTAATAGCGAGAGCTTTTATCAAAGGCACTCCAAATTCCGAGCCTGTCATTTACACCTCCTATTGCTCTAAAGGTGTCAATATCGAAATCAGAATACAATTTCTTAACGGAGTCCCAAAGAGGAATCGCAGTGGATGGGGTCATGTTAATGCTCTTCAATTAATTAATTTATCCATTAAAAAAATATGCTCTACGTCTAATCCAATCGTTTGTTGGTCTGCCAATGCCATAGAAAAAGACTGAACTGAAAAATCCTTTCCAAATATTTATGCAATCCTTCAATCGGATTGCACTTCGTGTTTGAATTCGCCTTATAGTTTTGGAAGTCTATCGCCAGATAATTCCCTCAATCTCGGAAATGCGCGATCTCGCTTATTTACATTAGGTAACGCGATTGGCCAACGTATTCCTATATCTGGGTCTTGCCAATTAATGCCTCCCTCATCATCCGGATCGTATAAACAACTGACTTGATAATGGAGGTCAGCGCAATCGCTTAGCACACAAAAGCCATGCGCAAAGCCCGGCGCCATGTAAATTTGCCGCGGACCAGAGTCACTCAACTCTGTTCCATACCAATGACCAAAAGATGGACTTTCTTTACGTAAATCGACTGCGACGTCAAATATTGCGCCTCGGATCACGGTTACTAACTGGGATTGGGGACGTTTAATTTGATAGTGCAATCCCCTAAGCACGCCACCATTTGAACGTGATTGATTGCCCTGAACAAAGGTGTCAAGAATACCGGCATCTAGGTAACGGGCAGTATGGAAAGTCTCAAGAAAGAATCCTCTGTCGTCCTGATAGCAGTCTGGTTCGATTACGAGCAAACCTGACAATGGCGTCTTGTTTACTCTCATGAAACTGTCCCGCTGCGAATGACTGCCACGACCGATTTAACTTCATGAGCACCTAATTCAGGATAAATCGGCAACGACATAACTCGATTCGCCAATAACTCGGTATTTTTCATGCTCGCTGCCGTTCGAACACGCGCTTTATAAGCAGGTTGCAAGTGCACTGGTTGCGGGTAATGTATGCCCGCATGAATTTCGTGCGCCTTAAAGTGCGCCATCAATTCACTTCTTTTATCGGTTTGCACAACATAAAGATGAAACACGTGTGTTGCATGCGGCCTGATTTCAGGGCACTGCACCAATTCTTTTGGCAAAGTATCTGAATATATTGCAGCGAGTTTCCGGCGTTTTTCGTTATCTGCATCGAGATGCCGAAGCTTTATTCTTAGTATCGCCGCCTGCAACTCATCCATTCGGGAATTCCGCCCCTGAATGTCACTGATGTAACGACTTTGCCACCCG
>CAIOHY010000026.1 GCA_903858205.1 uncultured Cellvibrio sp. | reverse complement strand
CCCGCACACTATCGGAGCGCTTAAATTATGGCCAGGCAATGCGCCCGAACTAATTGATGGCACCGCTATTACTGAATCGCTAGCCACGGCACTTGAGCTCGGCTACCCTCAAATCACACTGAATAAAAACACCAACAACTATGAACTCAGCCTTGGCGGAATCGGAAAAAAGGGGAATTATTGGCTTGTAAAACTCTGGCGAACCGAAGTAGAGACATCAGGGTCTTACTATGAAGACGATTGGAGCTATGTCTGGATCGATACTGCAGGCCTGGCGGTTGAGTTTATACCTCAAAAAAAGCTTACCGAAGAAGAGCAGCGGGGATCGTACTATTCGGTTAGTGCACACGTAATATCAACTAGCTTTGATTATGTTACCGATATACAAACGTTTAACGGCCATCGGTACGCACTGATCACAACAACGTTTGAGATTGAAAATCCCCTAGATGCTGTCGACGAACAAGTCGCTATTAAAACCCATCAGGTAGCCAAACGCTGGATAAAAATTAGAGATCGACATAATAAGTTACGTTTTTGGATGGATCCATTTAGTTACTAACAGAGCGAGAGTTTATACACACCCGCATCACATTCACCTGCCGCCCACCCAATCGAGTGCGGCGCACAATTTCCCAGCCGCGCTTTTGGTAGTATTCGGTGTAATCTGTAGCGGATAACCAAAGCTCTTCCAATCCCAAACTCTGCGCATAATTTTTTGCCGCATCAATTAATGCGTTGCCGATACCTTGTTGGCGCAAATTTTCCAACACAAATAAATTACTTAACCACACCGGACTTTCGCTGGTAACTTTGGGCATGCGTTCGCTGCTGCGGTAGGTGTAGTTGACGAGGCTGACGCAGCCGACTAATTGGTTGCCGCGCAATGCGATAAGGGTTTTGGGAATAGGATTTTGTTGTACGTGTAACACCAGCCGTTGCTGGCGCAATGCGAGGGAGGATTTCAACCCCTGACGTTCGCACTCCTGATGATGCCAGTGCGCGACCTGCGCAAAAAATTCTGGCTTTTGTTCAAGAACAAAAATATCTGGGGCGATAACAAGTGTGGAACTGGGTAGATTCACGATAACTCGGCATAACAAAAAGTGTGGACTAACTATAGCTGCGATTTGGTAAAAGAACCGGAATCGGCGGCGTTAGATAAGTGATAGCAGTAGAGACAAAAAACTCCCGACTTGCGGGAGTTTTTGCGACTCAGAGCGAAAAATAGATCAGGCGTTTTTCGTTTCACCAAACCATTTCACATCTTCGCCATGGGCTTGTTTATCCGCATGATAAGAAGACCGAACCAGCGGACCGCAAGCGGCGTGTTTGAAGCCCATTTCCTCGGCGAGTTTTGTGTACTCGGCAAATTCATCGGGGTGCACGTAACGCTCTACCGGCAAGTGATCTTTGGATGGCTGCAAATATTGGCCGATGGTGAGCATGTCGATATCGTGCTCACGCATATGCTTCATCACTTCGATAATTTCTTCTTTGGTTTCGCCAAGGCCAACCATCAAACCGGATTTGGTTAATACATCGGGGCGGCGCGCTTTGTACTGCTTGAGCAACTCAAGCGACCATTCGTAGTTCGCACCGGGACGCGCCTGACGGTATAAACGCGAGACGGTTTCCATATTGTGGTTGAATACATCGGGCGCTTCTTTTTCAAGAATGTCCAACGCGATTTCCATACGGCCACGGAAATCCGGCACCAATACTTCTACTTGCAACTTCGGGCTGAGTTCGCGCGCCTCGCGAATACAGTCGGCAAAATGTTGTGCGCCGCCATCGCGCAAGTCATCGCGGTCAACTGACGTGATCACCACATACTTCAAACGCATTTCGGCAATCGCTTCAGCGAGTTTGCGCGGTTCCTGTTCGTCGAGCGGATTGGGTTTGCCGTGGCCAACATCGCAGAAGGGGCAGCGACGGGTGCAGATATCGCCCATGATCATAAAGGTCGCCGTGCCGCCGCTAAAACATTCGCCTAAATTCGGGCAGTTAGCTTCTTCGCACACAGAAGATAATTTATTTTTGCGCAAAATCGATTTGATGCGATCCACTTCAGGCGATGCAGGAATGCGCACGCGAATCCAATCAGGTTTACGCTGCACTTCATCGCGATCTGTCGCGATCACTTTGACGGGGATGCGTTCAACTTTGTCGGCATCACGCAGTTTTTCGCCCTGCTTGTAACGCTCGGTACGCTTGACCGGTTGCAATTCGGGGACGGAAGTAGATACAGGTGGAAGATCTGACATACGAATCTCGTTTTGTTGGCGATAGTGCCACTAGCTCGTTGCGAGTCAGGAATACCCTTGTGAGACACGCCGTAAACCCATCCATGGGGGCTTGTCTTCGACATCCCTGTCTCAGACAGTCTCACAAGGGTATTCCTGCCCCACAACTACCTATGAAGTAAATTCAGAAAATTAGATGGCGCGCATTGTACAGGTTTCATAGCCCAATTTCCGCGCAAATTCTGCGACAAGTTGGGTTTGCACATCCTCCAGAGTGGGGGGATTAGGCAATAAGTCTTTCATCTGCGTCATCGCCAAGCCTTGGTAACCGCAGGGATTAATCCGCTGGAAGGGCGCAAGATCCATCGCCACGTTCAGCGCCAAGCCATGGAAACTGCAACCACGGCGCACGCGCAACCCGAGCGAGGCGATCTTGTCGCCATTGACGTAAACGCCGGGAGCATCCGGCTTGGCAGCCGACTCAATCCCGTAATACGTCAAGGTCGCCACAATAGTTTGCTCGATGGAGGTGACCAGCTCCCGCACCCCGATCTTCAAGCGGCGCAAATCCAGTAACGGATAAGCCACCAATTGCCCAGGGCCGTGGTAAGTCACCTGACCACCGCGATCACTTTGCACTACCGGAATATCGCCGGGAAACAACAGATGCTCCGCCTTGCCCGCCTGCCCTTGGGTGAAAACGGGCGGATGCTCGACTAACCACAGCTGGTCGATGGCCTCGGGCGTGCGCTGGTTGGTGAAGTCGGTCATGGCTTGCCAGCTGGTGAGATAATCCTGCTGGCCGAGGTTGATAACCTCCAAAACGCGGGTTGATGCCAACTTACATCACCATCTTAATAGATGTGTTCACACGCAAATCCTCGTGGATCGCCGTCAACTGCTCAACGCCAGTAGCGGTAATCCACACGGTCACCGAGTGATAACGGCCTTTGCTACTCTCACGCACGGTGATGCGTTCCTGATCAAAACCCGGCGCATGGCGCTCCATGATCTCAACCACGTAGGTATGCAACTCAGGCCCGGCCTCACCCAGCACTTTGATAGGGTAGTTTTCGCAGGGGAATTCGATTTTTGGGGGTTGTTGTTGGGGCATAAACCAACGCTAAGTTAAAGGGCTTTATGCACCTCCCAGTCTAACCTGAGAGGTGCGAATCATAGACTAAGGGCTAACGCCCATTCCTACCGAATTACCAGATACAGGGTCGACAACATAGAGCCCTCTATCTGCTATTACATATAAAACAGAACGAGTTGAATCATAACTTAAATGAACGCCATTTTCTGGTAGTTCTCTCAGCACAACGGGCATTTTACCGCTCACTAATTCATGTTTAACCAGTATCCCAGAGGGGGTTACGCTAAAAAGACTTTTGGACTGCGCGTCATAAGCCAACGCAATAGGCTTTAGATTTAGCCAATTTAGATAGACAGGGGTCAAGTCAAAGGTATCAAGGTCGAGCTTGACAAGCGGGGTATTTTGAAATGCATCGGTAGCAATATAAAGCTCCTTTTTGGTGTCTGATGGATCCAATGCTAACGCTGCAGGAACGCGCCAAACTCCTTTTGAGGATTCAAGTATATCTTTTACTACTGATTTGTTGCCTTGAGCATCAACCTTTACGATCTTATTTCCATCCAAATCAGACACATATAAAACTCCATCGTTTGTCGATTGAATACTATATGGAATTGAAAAGGGAATTTCAGTAGAAACTATT
>CAIOHY010000025.1 GCA_903858205.1 uncultured Cellvibrio sp. | reverse complement strand
TGGTCTAGCCCCATGCTCGAGGTTTTACCTATAATAGCGATTTTGTGGTTGGGTATTTTGCCACTGCATCGTTTTCTTAGTGTGAGGGTTTTATCTTATGTTCGGTGTAAAGCGACTAAATTATCTCCGTAGTATTCTTGCCCACACTTTGCTTACAACGCTTGCCTGTTTTTCAGCGGTATCGGCGGTCGCCGATGAAAACTATGTCGTAGCAGGCAGTGCCTATAGTCTTGAGAGTGGCCAGCTGATTTATCGCGAGCTCTACACGGGGTTAGACGAAAACAACTCCGTCCGAGTCGATTATGTCACGCCAGATGGCAATAGATTTGCGTCAAAAACATTGGTATATCAAGGCGAGCCTTTCCAGCCCAGTTTTAACTTTGAAGATACACGCGATAACGAATTTGTTTCAGCGCAATTTCAAGGAGCGCGACTAGTGCTTGCCCATGGCATGGGCAGCTCGCAAAATGAGAAAGTTGTGTATGACAATGCACGCACGGTAATCGATGCGGGTTTTGATGCGTATATCCAGCTCAATTGGGATGCATTGGTTGCAGGTAAGCGGATGAAGTTTGATTTCGCAATGCCGATTCGCCTGAGCACCATTCAATTAGAAGTGCGTAAGATAAAATCAACAGAGTCCCCGATATATGATGCAAATTATGGGAGCGAGTGGATTTATTTTCGCATTGTACCGGCGCAAAAATTTGTCTCATTTTTTGCTGACCCGATTAATCTTGCTTATGATCCCAATGGAAAATATTTGATGCGGTATCACGGACGTTCCAATATCGATGATGATCGGAGTGGCCCGCAAGATGTTCGTATTGAGTACGAGTACACCAACTAGGGTAGAGTGCGCGAGTGATCCGCTCGCGCATCAACCAAAATATTGTTTTGCTAACAAAAGAATACTATTTGGGTAACAAAAGAATACTATTTGGAGAAATAAGAGCACCAATCGCTCCAGCTTCCCGGATAGAGCTTCGCTTTAATTCCGCTAAGCTCGAGTGATAGCAGATTTACGCAAGCCGTCACTCCCGAGCCGCAATACACCACAAGATTCTCGCGTTGGCTTAAATGTTCCCAGCGCTTGCGCTGCATATCATCTGATTTAATAAAACCTTGCTCGGTCGTTGCATCCTGCCAAAAATAATTGAGCGCGCCCGGTATGTGGCCGGCGACAGGATCAATAGGTTCTTCTTCTCCGCTATAGCGTTTTGCCTCACGCGAGTCGATCAGCGTGAATGCAGTTCCCGCTTGTAAAATATCGTCGCGGGTTACAATCCAATTTTCTTGCGCAATCGCTTTAAAGTTTCCATTTTTGAGTGCGGGTTCACGTCTATCAATCGCACCTCCGGCGTCTACCCAGCCCGCAAAGCCGCCGTCCAGAATGAGGACTTGCGAATGCCCAAAATAACTTAATAACCACCAAGCATGAGCGGCATAAGCCATGCGCGAATCGTCATAAACCACTACTACAGAATGTTGATTGACTCCCGCAGCGCGCAATTTTTTACTGAGTATTTCTGCATCAGGTAGGGGGTGCCTTCCACCGTGAGTGCCGGTTTCGCCAGATAGATCCTTTTCCAAATCCAGAAAGAAAGCGCCGGGAATATGCCCCTCGCGATATTGTTCGCTGCCGAGGGTTTTGTTCATCAAGTTAAAACGACAATCGAAAATGACAACCTTGCCGAGTTGTGTTTTGAGTTGTTCGCTAGTGATAAAGTGATTCATTGTTAATGGCGTAATAGTTGTGAGGTATGTCAAAAAAGTGACGTCATAATCGCATCATGAATGGTGATTGGGAAGTACAGAAATCGAAGGCTTTGTGTGTTTTTTGTAAAACTGTGAGTTGTGTGCTTGCGGCTATAGGGGAAATGGCAAACGGCTCGGTGCTTGACGCGCTCAGTGGTTCTGCCAAGGATCGGGAATTTTACCTTCGAGTTGATAGGCGAAGGCGATGATATAGGCGACGGCGATGTAAAGTGCCTCGGGGATTTCATCGCCTAATTCCAAGGTGACCAACAAATCGACGAGCGCGGAGTTATCGCACAGAGGCACCCCATGTTCCTGAGCAATCGCGATAATCTGTTTGGCTACATCGCCCGTTCCTTTGGCGCTGACGTGAGGTGCGTTGTTGCCATCGTAATAAAGTGCGACGGCTTTTTGTAATTCTTCAGTTGAATACTGGGAGGCCATAGGTATCTCAGGTTTTTAAATCAATCAGTGAATAGCTTAGTGACATTTTTGGTTTTGGGGGAAGGCCGGGCACACAGTGCATTTGTGTGATTTGAATACCTTCACGCTCTAATTGCATTTTGAGTTCGTCAATTCTATTTTTTGCTTCTTCCAGTGTGCTTTCATTTTCAGCCCAAAATTTTGCCGATAGTTTTTCGCCCAGTAATGTGAGTTGCGCATAGAATTGACCGACTAACGGCAAATCAAAACGGAGCATCACGTTCCACTGACGCACGCGCGTGCTATTTCGCTCTGCCTTATCCTGTTCTTCTTCAACCCATTGCTGTTCCATTTGAATGTGGAGTGAGTGAACGTCTTGCCCCTGACGCACCGGGATCTCAAATTGCCAGGATTGTGTTGGCT
This sequence comes from uncultured Cellvibrio sp., assembly GCA_903858205.1. Classification (GTDB taxonomy): domain Bacteria; phylum Pseudomonadota; class Gammaproteobacteria; order Pseudomonadales; family Cellvibrionaceae; genus Cellvibrio. The sequence continues at coordinate 3,366 of CAIOHY010000025.1, read as the reverse complement.
GAGATTGATCAGCTTGGCCTAATTGATGATTGAGTGTATGCACCTGTTGCAGCTGAATTTTAGCGATGCTGCCCAAGGTGTGTTGATGCAGCAACATGACTAATTGCGCACGTAATTGTTTTTGACTTAGGTCGCTGTGTTGTTTGTTGAACAACATGCCGAAAAACTGGGGTAGGGCTATCGCCAGGAGACTTTTGTTTATATCAGTGGCCAGAGGTGACCCTGTGAGCGCCGGTTTAGTCGTTTCCAGCTCAGCATCTAATTGATGCAATAATCCTAAGAGCGCACCTTTTAAATCCTGAGCGAGTATTTTTTCGAGAGGAATTTTTGCTGAGGTTATTTGGCTATTGTTTGTGATGCTGGCTGGATTTGTTGTTAACAAAGATGAGCTAGCGAGTGTCGTCGAATTTTTTTGCGGCTTCAACAGTGTTGTGGTGGATGGTGATGTAAGTTCATTCGTTTGCTGGGCGCTGGCTAGTTTCGATAATTTATGTTCAAAACTTTGGCCGTTATTTTTTAGTGCCATCTCCAGTAATTTTGGATTGGTGAGCTGATCAGATAGACGAATATGGTTGGCCAAGGTTTTTAGCGATTGTTGAACTTCGCTGGATAACCACTCTTGCCGCTGCGCAAGTGGTAGTTGCTGAATAAACTGTGTAAGTTTTGGCAGGCTTGCCAACAAATCTTGTCCTTTGTCTTTTTGAGGTAGCAAATGGCGTAGGGTTTCGCCAATCACAGTAGATAACTCTTTTTTCGCGCTTTCATTATTCTGCGGAGCGCTAGTTGCGAGTGTTGACTGCGTAATGCCGCCGTTGACTATTGGATTTGAGTTGGCGGGTATTGAATTGGCTGTCGCAAGGTTTCCGTTATTTCCTGTTTGCAAAAGTGCGTTGAAACTAGCAATTTCCGCCTTGGTTAAGGGTTGCAACAACTGCAGTCTTTGCCCTTCGCTTAACTGCATCAACAAGGTTTGACCCATCTGCAATGGCTGGTTGGTGTAGGTGAGCAGGGTTGTTACAGGCGATGTTGGAATTGAGGCAGTTAGAGAGCTGAGGGCAGGCGTAGTCAGGGCAAGCGTGACAAGTTTAAGGCTCGGTGTTTGTGCAATATTTTTTTGCGCTTCTAATTCATTGATTAATGCCTTGATTGCCGGCGCTGCGGAATTTTTATTCAGCTGGGCGAGATTCGCTTCGATGGATTTTACTAACTGTGCTCGTTCCTCTGGCGTTGCTTGCGTCACTTGTTGCACATCTGCCAAAAATTGACTGCCCACTTTCAATCCGAGCACTTTCGCAACTGCGGCTATTTGTTCAATCTGCGCACGCTGGGCTTGGTGTACCCGCTTGTCGGTGATGGAACTCAGCTCCATGACATATCTCGACTCGATATTAAAGTGATCAAAAATGTAAATTGGGGTGCTATGCCGATGCGCAGATCGCTATAATCGATCGCCTCGGAAAGCCGTTTTGCAGGGTCAATCTGCAGAGTATAGCGGCTGATATGAGGTTTTCTGTAGCTACCATACACGCCAAGGCAAATAATAAGCATGACCGAATCGGTAACTCAGGCGGCAATACCGCTGCTGGAACTGTGTAATCTTGGTTGCGAACGGGATGAGCGATTGCTCTTTTCCGGCTTGGATGTGCAACTTTTTCCTGGCGATGTAGTTCAAATCGGCGGGCCTAATGGCGCTGGGAAGACCACTTTATTGCGCGCCCTTGCGGGCATCAGCACGGACTTTAACGGCCAGATTCGATACGCTGGCAAATCCTTACCGGAAGCGACTTGGGAGTTTGCGGGCGACAGTCTTTATCTCGGCCACTTGCCGGGTATCAAAAAAGCCTTAACTCCAGCGGAAAATCTGGCGTGGTATAAAGCGCAAAGCGGTGCTGCGATAACAATTAACGACGCCTTGTCAGCTGTCGGTCTATATGGCTATGAAGATACTCCTTGCTACCAGCTCTCGGCCGGGCAGTTGCGCCGTGTGGCCTTGGCACGGTTACATCTGAGCCGTGCACGTATTTGGATTCTCGATGAGCCCTTCACTGCGATAGATAAGTTGGGCGTCAGCCAGTTGGAGGCGCTTATCGCGCATCAGTCAGCCAAAGGCGGTGTAGTCATTCTCACTTCGCATCAGGACTTGAGCCTACCGCAGCTGAGGCTAGTGAATTTGCAGGATTATCAGCCCACGCGCAATAAAACTAAAAACGGAATCAGTAGTCTTAGTGGCGGAGATGGATATCATGCGTGATAACACTCCGGCAGCGAGTTTACTCGGTGGGTTCATTGCCAGTTTTCGCCGCGATTTGTTAATCGCAGCGCGGCACAAAGCCGAACTAACCAACCCACTGGTATTCTTTCTGATTGCGGTGACTCTGATTCCTTTGGGGGTTAGCCCTGAAAAATCCGTATTGGCGCTGCTCGCGCCAGGAATAGTCTGGGTGATGGCGTTGTTAGCCACACTATTATCGCTGGATGGTTTGTTTCGCAGTGATTATGACGACGGTTCACTTGAGCAAATGTTGATTAGCCCGCAGTCACTCTATTTTACGGTGATGGCAAAAGTGCTGGTGCATTGGTTGGTTTCAGGTTTGCCGGTGACGCTGTTGGCACCGCTGCTGGGATTAATGTTGAGTTTGCCTATTGAAGGTTATCTACCCTTGTTGGCCTCATTGGCCTTGGGTACCGCATCGATGAGTTTGATTGGCGCAGTGGGTGCAGCGTTAACAGTTTCACTGCGTAAGGGTGGTTTGTTGTTGTCCCTGATTGTGATGCCCCTGTATATTCCTGTACTGATTTTTGGTGCGAGTGCAGTGCAGACTGCAGTACAGGGTGGTGCAATCGGTATGCAGCTTGCTGTGTTGGGCGCATTTCTCGCATTGGCGATAGTGCTCGCTCCAATCGCAACACTCGGTGCTTTACGTATTAGTACAAATGGTTAACGAATAATAACGATCAGCTAACAGCTTCAGCGAAAAGGTCTACAACTATGGCATGGCAATGGTTTCATCGGTTAGGTTCCCCCCGTTGGTTTTATGAAAAAACAACTCCTTGGTTGCCATGGTTGGCATCGCTCAGCATTGCTCTGCTTGTGACTGGAGCGGTCTGGGGGTTGGCATTTGCGCCGGCCGATTTTAAGCAGGGTAATAGTTACCGCATTATTTACATTCATGTTCCCGCTGCGTTTTTAGCCTTGGCGGGTTATTACATCATGGCGATTTCCGGGGCGGTCGGCCTTATTTGGAAAATGAAATTGCCCTACATGGTCATGAAATCAGCAGCGCCGATTGGCGCGCTCCTGACGTTTGTGTCACTTGTTACCGGGTCTATCTGGGGGAAGCCTACCTGGGGCACTTGGTGGACATG
>CAIOHY010000024.1 GCA_903858205.1 uncultured Cellvibrio sp. | reverse complement strand
TTCGACATTGTGGTCACCAATGCCGGCGGCCCGCCCCCTGGTGATTTTCGCAATTGGGACCGTGAGGCGTGGATCAAGGCGGTGGATGCCAACATGCTGACGCCCATTGAGCTCATCAAGGCGACCGTCGACGGCATGGCCGCACGTGGCTTTGGCCGCATCGTCAACATCACTTCCAGCTCTGTCAAATCGCCCATCGATATTTTGGGACTCTCCAATGGCGCTCGCAGCGGCCTGACTGGTTTTGTAGCAGGCGTAGCACGCACCAAAATTGCGGCACAAGGTGTGACCCTGAACAACATTTTGCCGGGTAAATTTGACACCGACCGCATTCGAACCACCGTGGAAGCGACCGCTCAAAAAACCGGCATGACAGTGGCTGAAATTCGTGCGCAACAACAGGCCTTGGTGCCCGCAGGTCGCTACGGTACACCGCAAGAATTTGGCGCTTTGTGTGCCTTTATTTGTAGCCAGCAAGCGTCTTACATCACAGGCCAAAATTTCCTGACAGATGGTGGCGCATACCCAGGTACTTATTGAGGCTAGGGGTGGCGTTCGTCAGTTCGAGCGGCGTGAAGAAACCACAATGCCGCTCACGATCAGACCAAAAGCGAGGGCGTGATACAGCTGAGGCAGGTCGCCCAAAAATGCGCTTGCCATGATGGCTGCAAACAGCGGTGTGAGGTTGGCGAAAAAACCAGCTAGCACAGGCCCCGCTGTTTGCACGCCCAAGCCCCAGCATCTGTAGGCCAGTACGGAGGGGCCAATGGCGACATAAGCCAGTGCGGCGTAAAGCGGGGGTCCCCATGTGATGTGCACATCGGTTAAGGCCCATTCAGCGCCTGAGAACATACCGGCCCAGCCTAATCCAAAAATCACCTGCGCCATGAGAAAGGCGGCCCAATGGTTGCGAATTTCTTCGGGCTCATTGCGTTGACTCAGCAGCCAGCTGTAGACGCCCCAACATAAAGTGGCCAACAAAATATAAAGATCACCGGATAACGGCAGGTAATGGCTCTAAGGTGTCAAGCAAAATTAACTTGAACAATTACTGAGTAACAAACGATTCTCTTGGGTTCAATTGATAGTTCCATTCCCCATGGAACTCATTTCGTTCAATGTCCAGCTTTGCAAGCTCTTCGTCAGAGACTTTTATCCCGGGTTGATACATATTTTCATCAAGAGCAGCTTTGATTCGTAGTCCTGCCTTAGTTGTTGTTGCTCCAATCAAATTGACGACTACTTCTCTGCTTATCAAAGGCCTACCTCTCCAATTTGCAGTTATATGGCAAAACATACGATGCTCAATCTTGTTCCATTTGCTGGTTCCCGGCGGAAAGTGACAAACCTGAACAGTGAGTTGTTGTTCATCAGCAAACTTTTGTAGCTCTCTGCGCCATAGGCGTACCCGATAACCATTACTTCCTCCGCAATCAGCGGTAATGAGGAGACGACGGGCATCGGGATATGCAATTTCGCCCATTTCGCGCCACCAACGTCGAATACTCTCAACCGCAAATTCGGCAGTATCATGATCAATACCTACGTTCACCCATCCGGTATTGTTTGTCAAATCATAGACACCATAGGGAGCGACTTTGCCAAGTTCAGGATCAATAAAGTCATAGACTCTCACATCCTCGGGCATACCAGCGGGTTGCCATTCCTGACCAGCGTTTTTAAAGTCACCAATATTTTCTTTCTTCTTGGTATCTACAGAAATAACCGGATTACCTGCAGCTTGGTAGTCACCAACAGTTTTCGCAATATGCTCAAACTGAGCATTTCGATCTTTATGCTTGCCTCCTTCGTGCGTTTTTCGGGTTGATTGCAAACTATAGCCCATCTGGCTGAGCAAGTCACAAATCGTTCTTGGACTGACGGTGTGGCCTTTTCGCCTCAGTTCTTCTGCCAATCGAGTCGTGCTTTTGCAGGTCCAGCGCAATGGCGACATCGGGTCTCCTCGTGTTGAGGGAGCTACCAGTGAATCAAGATCGCTCAGTAAGCTTAAATCCTTATCCGTCAATTTTTTACGACCACCACCTATCGCCCGAACACGTGTTTGATCATTCTTTTTAGTTTCAGTTACAGATACCTCTTCAAGAGACGTGGCCGTACCTTCCTTGAGAGCCTTCAGTCCTGCATGAATCGTAGTGCGTGACATACCTACTGCTTTTGCAACGGTACTCACGCCACCACGCCCAAGGCTATTCGCTTCAACCGCTACCCATAATCGCAACGTAGCTTCATCAAGACGGCCTCGCAATGCGTAATATTTTTCCCTTACTAAAGTCATGGTATCCATAACATTATAGTAAGAAAATCAACTCATTTGTTCAAGTTATTTTTGCGCGACACCTAAATAAACTTGCAGCGCAACGACTGCTTTATCGACGAGCAAAGTTTTTTCGAAACGTGGGAATGGTGCAGGTTATTGT
>CAIOHY010000023.1 GCA_903858205.1 uncultured Cellvibrio sp. | reverse complement strand
CTTCTTGCGAAGCATAACAGCGTGAGTTGAAAGTCACTGTTGAGGCGGTGGTAACTAATGTATTGCTACTGCTCACAATATTTACAGTCAGCTTTGTTGTCCCGCCGGCCGCCAAGGTAGATGTGCCAATGTCGGCGCCTATTTTCCCGGCCGTAAAGTTACTGCCGCTACCAATACCAATGGCAACGGGATTGGTGGTGTTGGTGTTGCCTGAATTTGTACCTCCACCCTCATTAGACATGGGGGAACCAGAGCCGCCGCAAGCAGAAAGTAGCAGGCTTATGAGTGCTGCGCTGACAATCGTCGTCGTTTTTAGAGTGTGCATGATGTCTTCCTAGGTTACCGACCGCCGTAAAGTAATTATAAGGCGGCGGCTGGTATTGAATTCGATGGTATAAATGGCATAAAGAGTCGGCGCTAAGCTCTTGAGCTTATTGGGACTTTGGCCACAGCTAACGTTAGCTCATATCTTTTCAATGATAAAGTGCCCAGCGTTCAAAAAACGCGCTCCCGCGCGCAAAACACCTGATATTTGTGCGTTTCTTAGCAATTCCCTTGGCATTTTGCTCGTCCTTTTGGCGCATTTTGCAGTTAGCGCATTTTTAATTCTGTGTCCCAGTCGCACAAGGCTTATAATCCGCGCACTTTTTTTGCTATGTGAGCCTTGCCATGAGCCTGCCTGTCCTTGTTCTTAATTCCCAAGCTGATCGTCGTCTAAAGTTGGGTCATTTATGGATTTACAGCAACGAGGTTGATACCGCCAAGTCGCCACTCAAATCGTTTTCAATGGGGCAGCAAGCGCTGGTGACGACGAATAGTGGCAAGCCACTCGGAATTGCGGTGATCAATCCCAATGGTTTGATTTGTGGGCGCTTGGTCAGTCGCGATGAGAAATATCCGCTTAACAAATCCCTTCTGGTGCATCGTATCAAGCAATCATTGGCATTGCGCGAGCTGGCGTTTGATGAGCCTTTTTATCGTCTGATTTATGGTGATGCCGATCTTCTTCCCGGTTTGGTGGTGGATCGATTTGGCGATTATCTGGTGGTGCAGATTGCCAGCGCAGGGATGGAATTGGTGAAGGATGAAATCGTTGAGGCGCTGGTGCAGGTGTTGAATCCGCATGGCGTCTTGCTTGCCAATGAGCACAGTGCGCGTGCGTTGGAGGGCTTGTCGGAATATACCGAGGTTGCCTACGGCGAAGTGCCTGAATCGGTCGAGCTTGTGGAAAATGGCACACGGTTTATGGCGCCGGTACACGGCGGACAAAAAACCGGCTGGTTTTACGACCATCGTGTAAATCGCGCCCAGCTACAGCAGTATGTGCAAGGTAAGCGTGTACTGGATGTATTTTCCTATATCGGCGGCTGGGGCATTCAAGCGGCTGTTGCAGGTGCGAGTGAAGTGTTTTGTGTGGATGCGTCCGAATCTGCTACTGACGCTGTGTTGGAGAATGCCCAGCTCAATGGTGTTGCCGATAAAGTGGCTGCCATTCAAGGCAAAGCGATTGATGTACTGAAAGAGCTGATTGCGAGTGATGAGCGATTCGATGTGGTTGTGCTTGATCCTCCCGCATTCATCAAAAAGCGCAAAGACCAAAAAGCGGGTGAAGCAGCTTATCGCCACATTAATGAATTGGGGATGCGTTTATTGGGGCGTGATGGATTACTGGTGTCTGCATCCTGCTCCATGCATTTGGGCAAGGATACCTTGCTGGAAATTGTGCGCGCTTCCGGCCGCCATCTGGATCGCCATGTACAGATTATCGGCCAGGGCGGGCAGGGGCCGGATCACCCAATTCATCCTGCAATTCCTGAAACGGATTATCTAAAAGCGGTGTTTGCGCGCGTTTATCTGGCATAAGCATAAATAGATTTGGCCTAATCAGATTGCCATCATTTCGCTTCTCACAATAAGCCTGCCTAGCGCAGGCTTATTGCTTTCCAGTTGCGCTCGCGGGCAATCGCGGCGAGTCGCTCATCGGCATCGACTACCACGGGGTGATCAACCTGCTCCAGTAGCGGTAAGTCGTTAATCGAATCACTGTAAAAATACGCGCCTTCCAACGAGTGCTGATTGTGCTTGAGCCACGCGTGCAGATGGGTGATTTTCCCCGCTTGGAAGCAGGGTTCGCCGACAAAGTTCCCAGTGTAGCGATCATCAACCACTTCAGGATCGGTCGCCAGTATGTCGTCCACGCCCAAGCGTTGGGCAATAGGGCGGGTCACAAAACCATTGGTGGCGGTGATGATAAGTAAGTGATCGCCTTGATCGCGGTGGTGTTGCAGTAAGGCTTCTGCCTTGGGAAGCATCAGGGGTTCGATATGCTCGCGCATAAATTCAGCGTGTAATTCCTCCAGCTCGACCAGACTGTGGCGGGTGAGCGGCGCCAGCGAAAACTGCAAGTAGGCGCGGATGTCGAGGGTGCCATTTTTGTAATCGGCATAGAATTTATCGTTCGCCTGTCGATAAACGTCTGCGTCTACCAATTGTTTTTCCACCAAAAACACGCCCCAACTGTGGTCGCTATCGCCTGCCAGCAGGGTATTGTCCAGATCAAAAATCGCCAGTGCCACGGTGGTTCTCCATATAGATGAAGTAAGTGTTTACGGGAATCGCTTCAAGCGGGGCGCTAGGATAGCGACAGCGCTTGACGGTCTCAATGAAAACCATTTCCAAGATTCAGGGTTGCGGGTTTGGGTAAGCCTGATATAGTGCGGAAAACGCTGTTTTGTGGAACATGTCCGCTCTTTTTCGCCGGAGTTATCTTTTCTGCCACAGCCAAACCTTTTTTATGGATAATTCCCCCGTGATAGATTCAGACGGATTCCGCCCTAATGTGGGCATTATTTTGACTAATGATCAGGGTCAATTGCTTTGGGCAAGGCGTGTTGGTGGTCAGGATGCCTGGCAGTTTCCTCAGGGCGGCATCAACCCTAATGAAACGCCTGAACAGGCGCTTTATCGCGAGTTGCACGAAGAGGTTGGCCTGCGGCAGGAGGATGTGCAAGTCCTCGCCTGTACCCGTGGATGGCTGCGCTACCGCTTGCCTCATCGTCTGGTGCGGCACAACTCTTTGCCGCTCTGCGTTGGTCAAAAACAAAAGTGGTTTTTATTGCGCATGTTGAGTGACGATTCCAAAGTGAGCCTCAATAATGGGGGCCGCGCCGAGTTTGATGACTGGCGCTGGGTAAGTTATTGGTATCCTCTGGGGAAGGTTGTCTCGTTCAAACGCGATGTGTATCGCCGCGCATTGAAAGAGTTATCGCTGTTTCATGCGCATTTGGTGGATCGCAGCGCACGCACGCGCTAGCCTGATCGTTAAAGTACCTGTATCTAAAGCACCTATAATTCCAACTAATCTACCTGACAGGCCCGATTACCAAACCCTATGCTGAATTCACTCCGCTCCATAGTTCTGGAAGTAAACGCCGCGCGCGATTTAAAAACCGCGCTGGCGATTATTGTTACGCGGGTAAAGCAGGTAATGGCGACTCAGGTGTGCTCTGTCTACCTGCGCGATACCAAAGGCGATTATGTGCT
>CAIOHY010000022.1 GCA_903858205.1 uncultured Cellvibrio sp. | reverse complement strand
GGAATACGCTCCTGAATGCGACGCCGAATGTTAGCCACCACGCGCTCACGCTCGCCGCGAGTAAGCCTTGCAGACAACCACTCGTCGCCCAATGGAGGCGCCAAATGGATCGCATGCAGAACCAACTGCTCTGCTTCATCCCAAGGGTTATCAGTCCCGTGGCCGTAATAGAGTTTCGCTGCGATAAACTCGCTAGCCGCCCAGCGTAAAAAATCGCGAATCGTTAGCAACTCTTCGCATGCTTGATCAAAAATTGTCGGAGAAGCAACCATAAAAAACCTCGGACTGGGCAGAGAGCGGGCATTCTACCCAATAAATTGGCCAAATCAGGATTTATGTTTTTTAGAATTTGAACGAAAGCGGTAAACTGCCGTTTTGTGACAGGCAGCGCAGCGCTGCCGCTTGAGGAGATTCAAATGAGAGAACATTTTGCGAGCATTATTGCAGGCATCGGCGAAGATTTAACCCGGCCAGGCCTTCTGGATACGCCCGATCGTGCCGCCAAAGCCTTTCAATTTCTGACCCGTGGATACAATCAGACGCTCGAAGAAGTTGTCAACGATGCGCTCTTTCCATCCGACTCTGACGAAATGATTATCGTAAAAGATATAGAACTCTATTCGCTGTGCGAACACCATCTTTTACCTTTTATTGGTAAAGCCCATGTTGCGTACATCCCAACCGGCAAAGTCTTGGGGCTGTCAAAGGTCGCCCGCATCGTCGATATGTTTGCGCGACGTCTACAGATACAGGAGCAACTTACGGTACAGATCGCGGAATGCATTCAGGATATTACTGGTGCATCCGGCGTAGGCGTGATTATCGAAGCAAAACATATGTGCATGATGATGCGTGGTGTCGAGAAGCAAAACTCATCAATGAAGACCTCTGCCATGCGCGGCACCTTTCGCAGTAATCAAGCCACGCGCAATGAGTTTTTATCGCTACTGCGCTGAAAACTTTCTCATGGGTGCTTCCAACAAAAAGGCGGTGTCGTTGTGCGACACCGCCTTTTTGTATCACGCTCAAAAAATAAATCCAGCCTAGTTCACTCTGTGATTTTTACGACCTCCACCCGCGCGCTTCTATCACCCCTGCCCGCTGGCGCAAGGCTACCAATGCCATAGGGCGTTAACCGTGCAGCACCTATGCCTTTTTCTTGCAGCGCGGTTTTAAGTTGCGCTGCGTAAACGAGTGATAGTTTTTCTTGCTGTGCTAGCGAAACTGGTGAGTAATCATGCCCCACTAGTGCCAGCGTCAAATCGACGTTTTGTGCGAGAACATCAACGAGCGCCTGCAGATGCGCTTGTTTAATTTGGATATTTGTAATGCCTTTCGCATCTTCCGCGACCAAATCAGGAAATACATAATATCCATTGGTTTCCAGTGATTTCATAATCGACTCAGGGCTTGAGGCTATGCCCAATTCAATCACTTTATCCACATGCAACACATCCAATTGCAAATACACCCGTTTATTTCCACGCTGAACCGAGTAAAGCGCAACATAAAACGGGGTTTCATCGGCGGTGGTAACTTCGTAAGCGCCGTACTGCTGAAATTGATCCAAGCCGTAAAGCAGTTGGTTCTTAAAGTGATTATTCGCCCAGGAATTACTGGTCCCGCAATCGCGGCCTTTGCAGTGAAACAACTCGCGAATATTATAATTTTGTAATTGATCCAGATAAAAATCAAAACCATTGTTCGCGCTATGCCCTTCAGGCAACTCCAGCGTGTAGCGCGCAAGATTACCGCTCAAGCGCTGCTGGCGATCAGCACGCCAACTACCGGCAATTTTTTTGTAGCTTCCCAACGCCAGCAGATATTCATCCACTTTGCCATTGCTCTCAAATATCACTCGGGCATTGCCATAATTCTGAACAATTAACTCGGTGGCAAATACCGGGCTAGCCAAGCACAATGCAAACACAATTACCAAACGTTTAATCGTCATAAAATCTCACTAAACAGTAATCATTATTGCGGATGCAATTGCTAAATGATAAATCGGGCAAAGAAACTGTTAAGTTTTTCCGCAACCACATCGACCTCTTGCTCCATATGCAAATGGTGCCCACCCGATAAGAGTTCATAATCTACCTGCGGGAAATGCTTAATTTCCTGCAGATAATTTGCGTAGAGTTTCGGCAGCCCCTGATCAGCGAGCAGTAATTTTATTGGGGCGCTGACCTGATTGATAAACGCGTGAAGATGCTCACGCGACAACTTGATCATCGAAGGCGCTAATAACCGTGGGTCGGTACTCCATGAAACGCCGCCCTCCTGCGGGACAACTCCGCGTTCAGTCAGCGCTTTTGCGGCCAAGTGCCCGAGCGGAAACATGCCACGCTCGCGAGCTTTGATTGCGATGCTCATGTCAGGATAGATTGACGGAGTTTTTTGTTGCTGGACACGCAAACCATGAATAGCGCTCGCCAACTGTTTGGGCGCGTCCTCCGCGCGTGCAGGCTCCGGCAACAACCCCTCAACCAAACCCAAAGCAATAAATCGATCGGGAAATGTGCCAGCGGCAAGAGTACCGATAATGGCACCGCGCGAGTGCCCCAGAAGTGCAAAGCGATCCCACCCGAAATGATCGGCAACTGCGAGAATATCGTTTATGTCATCCCACGGACTGTATGCCATTTGGCCCGGGCGATGCTGACTTTGGCCGTGCCCTGCCATATCCAACGCGACGATATGTAGATTATTCAAGCGTGGCGCCAAACTAAAAAAACTGGCCGCGTTATCGAGCCAACCATGCAACGCAAGCACTGGTAGCTGGGTTGAATCGCCCCACTCTTGCGCGGCAAAATTCATTCCGTTGACAGTAAAGCGCAACTCGCGCGGACGGGATAATTGCGCCATAAAAAAATCCAGTAAGGAAACCCGAAATAAACCAAGCTCTCTTTAACGTTAAGCGTGATCAAGCCAGAGTAATTCGCCCATCGCATCCGCAATCACCTGCACACTAATGGCGGCGAGAGAGCTAGTACCCATCGGATAATAATCGTCTGGCTTACCGCAAAGACGATTGACGAACTCACCCACCAACGGCTGGTGACTCACGAGTAAAATTGATTGAGCAGAACTGCTAAGTTGTAGATCGAGCCTTTCCAACCATTTCATCAGTGCAGCGGGATTGCCTTCAGGTATTAGCAAGTCCGTCGTTTGTATTTCTAAATGCGGGAAAAAACTCGCTGCGATTTTTGCTGTTTGTTGCGCCCGCACCAACGGGCTCGACCAAATTTGTACAAGGGGCATGTCCGCGACACGTTCTTGTACAATCCTGGCAGTATCAATGTGCCCTTTATCGGTAAGGCGACGCGCATCATCGGTCGTGATTTGCGGTTCTGCTTGGCCGTGGCGAAGAATAAATATCGTCATTTATTTTACGGTTTCGTCTGGTTTGTCAGCGACGATTGCCACCTGAACGGGCTGCACGACAACATCCTGCCCAGTGCTTGCCTGTGTTGGCCAATCGGCAAACGGAAATGGTTTTTCTTCACTGCTGTAACACAAAAATTTTAAAACGTCATAAATATAGGTTGATAGTGCATGACCAAAACGACGCAAGTGCTGATTATCCTCACCCGTAATCAATGAAAATAAAAATTGCACTGCGACCAAAATCCACATCACCAAACTCGCCAATTGCAACACAGCAGCAAACAGCAGCATAAACACCAATCGCAACCAATGCTTACTGGCGCTTAGATTGGATTTTAATTGTGCGTTGTCCATTAATTTCCCCTTAAATATTCAACATCATCAGCTTGCTCGCCCACCATCAAACCCCGGGCGACTTCGGCAATCGCTTTTTGTTGGAAGAGTACCGCGTACAGCCCCGATACCAAAGGCATATATACCTGCAACTCATCTGCTTTTTGCTTTACCTGCCGCAAGGTATTAACGCCTTCAGCAACTTGCCCTAAGGACGCAACAATTTCATCGAGTTTTTGACCCTTGCCTAATGCGAACCCGACTCGGTAGTTACGACTCAAATCCGAGGTACAAGTGAGAATTAAATCACCCACACCCGCCAATCCTAAAAATGTCATGGGATTTGCGCCCATCATCTGCGCAAAACGCCCCATTTCTGCGAGGCTGCGGGTTAATAACATCGCTTGAGTGTTGTGGCCAGCACCCAAGGCGGCTGCCATACCGCAAATAATCGCATAGATATTTTTCAGTGCGCCGCCCAACTCTACACCATAACGATCATGGTTGGCGTACACACGGAACGTGGACGATTTTAAAGTCTCCTGCACGCAGGTGATGACACTTTGGTTTTCGCTGGCGATAACGGTCCCGGTCTGCTGCTGCTGTACGATTTCTTTCGCAAAATTAGGTCCGCTTAACACGCCAATAGAATGACCAGGCAACTCTTGCTCAAGAATCTGGCTCATCAGGGTAAATCCTTCAGGTTCAATGCCCTTGGCAGTGCTTACCACCATAGTGTCTTGACCTAGTAAAGGCTTTAACTGCTGTGTAACGGCACGAAATGAATGACTGGGGATAGACACAAATACAAGATTCGCATCCGTTACTGCTTGTGCCAAGTCAGAGGTGATGACAAGTTGCTCATGGAGCATATAACCGGGCAGATATCGGGCATTTTGACGCCCGGACGCGCAAACCTGAGCTTGCTCTGTCGACCGCATCCACAGGTAAGTCTGATGATTGTTACAAGCGATGATGTTGGCGATCGCCGTACCAAAACTACCACCACCAAGCACGGCAACCTTCAATCGTTTACTCATACATAATTCCACTGTTTTTAACCATTAAAAGCGCATCACTTATTACCGGATCACAGACATAAAGCACACAATCCGTAACTTTTTTGCACAAAAACCGTCATCAAAATTTTGTCCACATTTTCTGTGGATAACTT
>CAIOHY010000021.1 GCA_903858205.1 uncultured Cellvibrio sp. | reverse complement strand
GCTGCCCATTAATATGATTTTTTGCTGCCCCAATGTTTGCTGCAAATAATTCACCAACGCCAAACCATCATCGACCATTTGCGCCATGGTTAATGGACTCGTTGCCGTAGCCGGATTGCGGATAAATGTCTTGCCTGCGCCGCGCTGATCCCACTGCACAAGAATGAACTCTTTCTGCCATTCCCCATAAATGGCTTGAGCGTAAGGACTCAGCGGACTACCGGGGCCACCGTGTAAAAACACAATCACCTTGCTAGCACAATGGTCGCCGTCAATAGTTACCCATTGTTCAATTCCACCCAGATTAACAAACCCTCGTTGATGCACAGGGCTGGTTGAATGAGGACAAAGTTCCTCTTTGGAGGTTTCAGCTTGGCAATTCAGTGTCAGACATAAACAAATAAGAAAGATAAAAGACGCGAAGCAATGAAGATTGTAATTCGATGTTGTGAGGCCGTGGTGCAGGTTCATTTTTTAATCCCTATTGGAAGAAGACCTACGCACAGTAAGAAAAAACAATCCAATACGAGACCTAAAACGCGATTGAGGACGTGGATTGCACTCCAAAATCCTACTCGCTATGCTGCGCCGCTCGACGTATAACCTATGTGACAAATAACGTGCTGATATTTCTCCACCTCTGCAGCGCATTACTGTGCTTGCTATTAGCTGCACACTTTATGCTGAGTAGAGCCAAGCGGCAGTGGTTGCTCTGGAGTTTGGGAGCCAACTACGCCCTCTACACAATTCAAAGTGCATTACTCATCACTCAGTTGAGCGGCATTGACGCCTCAATTGTCACGCTTAAGCCAATTGGAGCGATGCTAATAGCGCCTGCACTCTACCTCTATTTTTCCTTACTCATTAGACCAGATTCCAAGATGCACAAGACGGACGCATGGCACCTGTTACCCGTCGCTCTTTTCCAAACCATACTTATCACCGGTGGCTCGCTGGCAGACATACTTGATTTTGCGTTTATTGTCACCTATGCGGCCTACTTAGTATTGATTGCGGTCACCTTACGCAAACACAAGTCACTCTTATCATATTTGGGTGATGACTCGCAGGTTGCCGTGCGCTATCTAGGAGGCTTTACGATACTCCTAAGCATTAATTTGATTATCGAAGTCAGCCTATTGATCGAGCTGGATAGAGGAGTTCCGTTGGCCGATAGCCTGTCACTGAAAATCGGCGCAGCGTTATTTTTGCTAGTCCATATCACAATGCTGCTGTTAGCGTTACAACGAAGCCCCTATCTGGAATGGCTATACAATCGTGAAGAACAAACCAAACCTGTCGGACGAACACCTACGCTTGCAACAGCGCAGGCAGAACAAATATTCCACCAATGGAATGCATTAGTTGAGAGCGAACGGTTATTCCAACTGGAATTCGGCATTACCCTGAGCCAAGCAGCAAAAAAAATGCAAATACCTGTACGCCAGTTATCCAATGCAGTAAACCAAATTTACGGCAATACCTTTTCAGTGCATTTAAATGATCGGCGGATTGCCCACGCAAAAGAATTATTGGTGAGGGAACCACAACTACCCATTATTGATGTGATGCTTCAATCGGGATTCAGCAGCAAATCCAATTTCAACAAAGAATTTGCCCGAGTCGCAGCAACGACCCCCAGTAAATACCGCGATCAAATTTTAGAAATACAAACCCCAATTAACATGAGTTGATAGCTGGAACAGCGTTTAATCAAGCCAGACATAGCTGTTCAATAAACATCGCGGCAATTACGATTGCGGGTCGGCGAGTATAGGGGAGGTTGAGGAGCCGAGGCAACCTCAATGGGATGACAAGACCAGCCCGCGATTGCGCCATTTAAGTGCTGCGACAACTACGGTGAACAACAAACACGCAGCCACGGCGATAAGCACTTCGCGTAGATTCGGCGAAAATATCACGGTATAGCCCTGCCCTTTGATCAGCGATGAAAAACTCGATACCGCAAACGGCATCCAGAATAAGCGGAATGTCTGCCAAGGATTTGCGAGTGGCGATTGGCCGTTACCGACACTCAACATAAGCGCAATGCCAATTACCACACTGATTCCCAGTGCATTAATCCAGATTTTGGGGTTGGGATCAAAATGAAAATAAACTGTAACGAAATACCAAATCAGATAAAACCAGAGCACCATCTTCCCGGGTTTCAATTGTGCAAAGTAATTTAACAACGACGGCATTTTTCCTGTGAACTCCCATTAAACACATTATTTCAACACCTCCAGCAGGAAGAATGCCATTTTTGTAGCGATCAATAAACGTCGCGGCGATAACGATGGGTTTCGATCAATTGTTGCAGATCATTTTCTCCCAGTATTTCTACCAGCGCCCGATGCACGCCTGTGCCCATGGCTACGCCGCCGCACACATAAATCACCGCGCCGCGATCCAACCACTCGCACAACTGTTGCTGCTTGGACTTCAATACATTCTGCACATAGCCTTCACCATCGCGTGAATAGACCTCATCCAGTTCGGTGAGGAAACCCAATTGTTGCCATGCATCCAATTCAGAAGCAAAAAGACGATCTTTGCTGCGCTGACGTTCACCAAATATCAACCAGTTTTCTTGCACGTCTTTGATATAGCGTTCATGTAGATGTGCGCGCAACCCCGCGATACCCGTGCCCGCGCCAATCAAAATCATCGGGCAATTTACTGATGGAGCATGGAAAGAAGGATTGGAGCGAATGCGCGCAAGCACGACACCGTTTTCTTCCGCAGTGGCGGTCAACCAACCAGATCCCAAACCAAGCGCGCCACTTTCCGCAAATGTCTGTCGCACAACCAAATCCAATCGACCATCGCTTGCCAAAGAAGCGATTGAATATTCGCGCTGCGGCAGAGAGAAATTATTCTGCGGTTTAATATCGAGAATATCGCCCGCTTGCCATTTAGAACCACCAGATTTCGGCGGCAGCAGACTCAAACAATAAATGCCTGCACCAAGGCTACCTTCATTAATCAGTTGCCGTTTTTGCAATCGCCATTCTTCGTATTCAGGCGCTGCAAATGCAGGAGTATTTTCTACACCGCTGATATCAGCAATGGCTTTTTGCCAGATTTTTATCGCTTGCTCATTGCCATTATCGACATTGATGCGAGCAAACAAGGGTTTCGCGCCACTGGCGTTCAGCCAGTTTTCGACTTGTTCTGCAAACGCGCAATAATCGCTGTAACGTTTATCGCCCAGCCCGAGTACGGCAAATTGCAATTGACTTAAACCAAGTGATGACTTCAATAATTTTCGGGCAAATCCGCGTGCAGAGTCCGGAGCCTCGCCTTCGCCAAACGTCGACACCAGAAACAACATTTTTTTCGCCGATTCGAGTGTGCTTTTATCCAGCGCGGAAATGTTTTTTACGTTTGCGTTAATACCGCCGGATTGCAAAATAGTAGCCGTATTCCATGCAAGCTGTTCTGCAGTGCCTGTTTGGCTGGCGTAGACAACCCAGTAATCCGCATCAGTATGTGCATTGGAAATTCCCGCCGCAGCAGTCTTACTTTTGCGCTTTTTCTTGCGGCGATCGAAATACAACAGGAAACCGGTGATAGTAAATAAGGGCATCAACAGCGATGCAGTCATATTAATAATCAAACCTGGCGTACCAAACCATTCGCCAGTATGCAATTCATAAATACCTTGCATGATGCGCTTACCCAATGGCTCTAGCGGCTTATATGGTTGATCACTTATCAGCTCACCGGATTTCGCACTGATGCTGATCATGCTGCGCTGGCGATCATTAGTCGCATCGGGAGTGACATAGTTAATCATCACCGGATCTTTTTCAGAGCGCGGAAAACTAATGCTCGCAAATTTAAAATTATCGGCCGCTTTCGTTGCAAAAGTTGCCCATGCAAGATCAACAGAGACTGGCACTGAAGATTCTTGCTGCATATTGCCCGTGCCGCCACGACCTTCGCTCCCACCCTGACCGCCACCAGGATAAGCACGCCGCTCTTGCATTGGCTCGCCCGTTAATAGGATTGACGCACCATTTTTAAACCAACTGTACGACCAAGTCAGACCGGTTAGCGCCATCAGCAAATACATCAGGAGCACCCAAGTACCCATCACCGAATGCAACGCCCAGTAAAAATTACGCCGTTTCAAACTGAAATCGATACGGAACCAGTTACGCCAGTTGAGCGCGCGACGCGGCCAACGCAAATACAGCCCCGATAGCGCAAAAAACACTAATGCAAACGCACTGAAACCGGTGATTTGCCGGCCGATATTAATACCGCCCTCTTCCGATGGAATTAATAACCAGCGATGTAGAGAACGCACAGTGCGAAAAAATTGTTCACCGTTTATTTTTCCTAGCAATTCACCGGTGTAAGGATTGATATAAACAGCCTCACCACGACGCTCACCCGGCGGAGGTGCAATACGAATCAATGCACTGCGATCTGCTTCAGGCCAGAGGGTGATCTGTTCAACACGCGCACCTTCGCGCTGCGCACTGAACCGCTCGGCAATTTCATCGGGCGTTAAACGTTCGCCACTCACTTCTACACGCACAATCGACGGACTGATAGCATCCATTATCTGACGCTCAAAACTCATCAAACCACCTGTGAGGCCAACAACGGCCAACACCAGACCTGCAGTAATTCCTAAAAACCAGTGAATCTGAAATAAAACGTTTCGCACTCTGCGCCCCCAAGCCTCTTAAAAGATAATGGATGTTTACCACGGGTTTTATTTTTTATTAATTCAGCACTCTGCACGGCGCAAATTAACAGTTATTGCACAATTCCCAGCGCATCAGACTTGCGCCCATTGCCGCAATAAATTGTGATAGTGGCCAGTGAGGGCAACCAACTCTTCTGTGTCGCCCACTTTTTGACGCAACGATTGAATATTGCAATCCAACTCGTGCAATAAATTACGCTGCCAATCATCCCGCACCATACTTTGCGTCCAAAAAAAACTGCACACGCGCTCACCTTGAGTAACCGACGCAACCTGATGCAAACTGGTGGAGGGATATAAGATTACATCGCCTGCGGGTAATTTTACCTCGTGGCTGCCGTAAGTATCCTGCACGATTAACTCACCGCCCTCGTACTCCTCTGGCTCAGATAAAAATAAAGTGGATGACACATCGGTACGCAAACTCAGGTTGCTACCGGGCACCAAACGAATCGCACCATCAACATGAAAACCGTAATGCTCGCCACCGGAATAAGCGTTAAATAATGGTGGGACTATCCGTAATGGCAAAGCCGCAGACATAAACAATGGATTGGCATAAAGCGACATTAAAATAATTTCACCCAATTCACGCGCAACAGGATTATCTACCGCAATTTGACGATTTTTTTTGACTTGTGCACCTTGCACACCCACCGTTGCTTTTCCATCTACCCACTGAGCCTGATGCAGTCGCGCACGACATTCCGCAACTTGTTGTTTGCTGAGTAATTGTGGAATGTGGATTAACATAATGACCTCGTAGGGGTGCAATTTATTGCGCCCT
>CAIOHY010000020.1 GCA_903858205.1 uncultured Cellvibrio sp. | reverse complement strand
CGCAGCAGCGCTTCTGCTCCCACTACCCGCCCAGTCTGAACATCAATTTTGGGTTGGCAATACAATTCAAATTGCGATTCGTCCAGCGCACGATGCAGATCGCCTTCCATCGTCAATTGGCGGCTCACTTTATCCGCCATTTCTTCGTTGAAGAATTCAATCGAATCGCGCCCTTTTTCTTTTACTTGGTACATCGCAGTATCGGCATAGCGCAACAATTCATGCACAGAATTATTTTTATCCGGGTACACCACCACACCCACACTGCAAGTCACGCGTAACTCCATGCTGTCGTACATGTAGGGCTGAGAAATAATCGCACGGATTTTTTCGCTGATTTCGCCAGCACGCAGTGCCGCTGTTTCGATATTTTGGTCAAGTACGGTAAGCACCACCACAAATTCGTCACCACTCAAACGAGCAACCAAATCTTCTTCGCGAACTGACTGTTGCAAACGCGTGGCGACCACTTCCAAAACACGGTCACCCACCGGATGGCCGAGCGAATCATTAATTGTTTTGAATTGGTCGAGATCGATAAATAACACCGCGCCAAAATAACCGTGGCGTTCAGCGCGGCGCAATTCATGCTCAAGGCGCTCCACTAATTGCAGACGATTAGGCAAGCCGGTAAGCGCATCATGGTGCGCCATGAATTCCATTTTGGCCTGTGCATTTTTGCGTTCGGTAATGTCCACCGAAACAATCAACGCGACTTTTTCATCGTAAAATGCCAAGGGCATTATGTGAGTTTGTAAAAATAACTGTTTTCCCGTCGCATTGATAAACCGTTCTTCAATAACATCTAATTCTTCATTGCCGCGAATTACGCGGTAATCATTTTGCAGCATGGTATCTATATCGAATACCGAATTTTTTAACAATTGGCGCACATGCAAGTTGCGCATTTGATCCGGTGTATACCCCAGCTCGGTTGCGAGTGCTTTGTTGGCAAATAAATAATAGCCAGCGATGTTGCGCGCACCGATCATTACCGGCAAGTGGTCAATAATTTGCCGCAAATGCTCTTCACTTTTACGCAAGGCCAATTCAACGGCACGGCGTTTGGCAAGCGAGAGTTCAACAATATCCAGTAGCTGATTGGAACTGGCGATCAACTGTGCGAGCTCATCTTTGCGCTGCGCGGGCAATTGGGTGAGGCGGTTTACACCAGGATGATCGGGATTGATGTCGTTGATCTCGCGCGACAATCGCACCAGTGGCTTTGTGAGCGTGTAATAAAAAACGACGAACAATAACAACACTAAAAACATATTGCGTAGCAAGCCGGTCATTAGTGCAGTCTGTGAACGGTTATAAAAACCTTCCAGCGCTAAATCCATATCAACGGAAAAACGGATGCTGCCTGACGTGCCATCGCTGTAACCGGGCAACAATAAATTGGCGGTATATTCGCGCGTGTTTTCAGTGATCCTGCTCGTAAGCCAGCGCGTTTTTACTTCGGGGCGTGTGCTGCTGCCTTGTGCGAGCACATTGCCCGTATCGTCGTAAATCACCACTTCGTAAATAAATCCGTAGCGAAGCAAACCATTAACCACTTCGTACGAAAGTTCATCATCGAGTGTTGAGACGGAACGGACAGCGGGAGGAGTCGCGACTTGTACAACGCGGTCGATCAGTGTTTTGAGTTCTTTTTCCTGATTTAAAAAATCGAGATACAGCTGCACCGAGCTCAACAAAAAGCTGAGCACAAAAGCCAATATGATGCCTATTTTGGCAAGCTGAAATGAGATGCCATTGAAGAAGGAAGGCGCTTTATCTCTCATCGAACAAAGGTTTCCAGAATCTGTATCTAGTGATATAGGGGGACAGGTATTGCCCCAAGGCAGGCAACCTCCACTTAACTTGGCCTGAGTATAGATCACTATTTTCGGTGGCGCCGAATCTATCGTGTTACTTTTTCTAGGGAAATTAGCGCTGGCTGTAGGAAAATTAATCGTTCAACAACAATTGCGCGGCATCACTAAAGGGAATCGCAAAGGCGTCGGCAACACCCGCTTGGCTAAGTTGACCGCGATAAATATTCAGCCCAGCGCGAAAGCCCGCATCTGTTTTCAGCGCGGTTAAACCTTCATCGGCCAAACGAATAACGTAGGCCAGGGTCGCATTAGTGAGACCGAGCGTGGCTGTTCGGCCGACAGCACTGGGAATATTGGCGACACAATAATGCACAACCCCTTCTTCAATATAAGTCGGATGTTGATGCGTGGTCGGTCTTGAGGTAGCAAAACATCCGCCTTGGTCGATCGCAACATCCACCAATACACTGCCTTTTTCCATCTGCGCGATAAGCTCCCGGCTCAATAAGCGCGGGGCACTGGCACCGGCGTTAAGTACGCTACCGATGATCAAATCGGATTGCAGCGCTAACGCATCAATGCGCTCCTGTACGGCGTACTCACATACAACACGACCACGCCAGAGGTCATCCAATTGCCGCAAACGGGCGAGGGATTTATCCAGAATACGCACCTGTGCACCCATGCCGACGGCCATTGCCGCCGCATTTGCACCTACCACCCCACCACCCAGAATCAATACATTCGCCGATGCAACACCGGGAATGCCGCCCAACAAAATGCCTTTTCCACCCTGCGCCATTTCGAGATGATGAGCACCGGCTTGTACCGCCATACGCCCGGCAATTTCCGACATGGGCGCTAACAAGGGCAGACGCCCCTGCGCATCCGTTAAGGTTTCATAGGCGATGCAAGTTGCACCCGAGGCGATCAATGCATCCGTCAACGCGCGATTAGCCGCAAGATGCAAATAGGTGAATAGCACATGCCGATCACTCAGCAGCGCATATTCTTCAACTTGCGGCTCTTTCACTTTCACAATCAAATCGGCCGCCGCATACACATCAGCTAAAGAATCCACAATCACCGCGCCCGCCTTGTGATAGCGCTCATCGCTGAATCCCGCTGCCTGCCCTGCACTGCGCATCACATAAATGCTATGGCCGCGTTGATGTAACTCAGCTGCACCAGCAGGCGTGAGCGCAACGCGATTCTCACCCGCTTTTACTTCTTTTGGGATACCAATACGCATAACCAATTCCTTCCTCAATTCGGTTTCCGTTCTTCGAGTATAGCCAATCGTTGTTATTGCCACGCGATTCAGCATACAGCAAGTTGGCTCAACTTATGCTGCGCATAACAGGTAGAGATTTTTTGACGCAATCTGGATTAGAAATAGTGCATAAGTCATCTATTAGCATTTTATTGATGACAATTTAGGGCACGGCTGTGACAAAAATAGAACGCGCTGAGGTTGTTATGGGTATTTATGCAAGTGATCTGCGTGAGTTGATTATCAAACCTTATCTACTGGGATTGGGAGAGTATTCAGAGCCTGCTGAAAACCTCTTGATCGGCACCGCTGCGCAAGAATCCCTTCTGGGTTTGCATTGTTTTTGCGCACAAACCAAGGGCCTTGGGCTGTATCGAATGACGGCTGAAAAACACCGGGAATTATGGGATAGCTATTTAGTACAGTTTCCTGATCTCGCCTCACAGCAGCGCGGATTGGCGAGCCAACAGCAGTTTCTGAAAAATCCGCACGGCGAGCTGATGAGCAATTTATCCTATGCGACGGGAATGGCGTGGATGCTGTACCGCCGCAGCGCAATAGATACCAGCAAGCCCCTGGATACATTTGCACTGGCGCAACTTTGGGCGAATCACTTCGATAACGGCACCAATTGCCCTCGCACTATCGATGAGTTTATTCACACCTATCGCACAATAGTGTTGGACGATTCGCAGAAATTAGTTGCCTAAATCTTTGGATCCCCGCACGCGGGGATTACGACTTCCGCACATTAGTTAGTGAATATCTAATACATCCACATACTGAACCGCACTGTCAGCGCGGTTTGCCAGCGGTACTATGCCGCAGGAATCTGTGTCGGAATCATCGACCGCTGCATCCTTGTTGGTCTTCAGATTTACAAAATCAAATAAATTCAAATCTGCCAGTTGCGATGGCTGTGCGTTGCGGATTGCAGAAAAAATCGTTTCGGTGCGACCGGGAAATTGACGCTCCCACTGCACCAACATGTCTTTGACTACCTGACGCTGCAAATTCTCCTGTGAACCGCAGAGGTTGCACGGAATAATCGGAAAACCTTTTAACTCGGCAAAATGCGCTATGTCTTCTTCAGCACAATAGCTAAGTGGGCGAATCACAATATTGCGTTTATCGTCGGCCAATAATTTAGGCGGCATCGCCTTTAATTTGCCACCAAAGAACATATTCAAAAACAGGGTTCCGATAATATCGTCGCGGTGATGGCCAAGCGCAATCTTGGTTGCACCTATCTCGTCGGCAAAACCGTAGAGCGTACCGCGCCGCAAACGCGAACAAAGTCCACAGGTCGTTTTGCCTTCGGGAATAACTTCTTTAACGATGCTGTAAGTATCGCGCTCGATGATATGGTAGGGCACACCCACCTGCTCCAAATAAGCCGGCAGGATATGCTCGGGAAAGCCGGGTTGTTTCTGATCCATATTCACTGCAACCAGCTCAAACGAAATGGGCGCCGTCTTTTGCAGGCTCATCAAAATATCCAGCATGGTGTATGAGTCCTTACCACCGGAAAGACACACCATCACCTTGTCGCCATCCTCAATCATGTTGTAATCGACAATGGCGGAGCCAGTCAAACGGCGCAGGCGCTTTTGCAGCTTGTTAAATTCAAGGCGATCTTTACGTTCGTGTAACTCTTTCATGGACTCAAAACTCATGCGGGAAGATGGATCAACGGCGACCGGGTCGGCGAGCGGCGCATTGTACGGATTTTGCGCGCAAGTTGAAATCAATCGCCGGAACCCGGCAAGGCTTTGCCGGTATATCATTTGGAAATTTCTCGCTAAATGATTGAATTGCTTGCAGCTAACCGCTGTACAACCCAAACCACTGGCTTTTCCAGTATCTGGCATAGCGCTTGCTCTTACCCCTACAAAGCCCGCTGATATCCGCTTCAGGGGAGAATAATTGCCGCGAGGAGGTATTCATGTCGTTTCTCGACAAATTTTTTAAAAAGGGGTCTAGCCCAGCAGCGCCGAGCAAGACATCGGACGCAAAGCCCGCAGAGGCAGGCAATGACGCGCCCTCACCCACTCACCCTATTCCTCCGCAATACCTTCCGTTGGCAGAACTGCAAAAGCAACGTCAATTACTGGAGGTCAGAATCACTGGCGCAACCCGCGTATATCAAAGCATGATTCTCGCGATTGATGCAGAGCGCGGGCTGCTCTGGTTGGATGATCTATTCCCACAACAACTGCTGTTGGATACGGGCGACGAGATAACGCTGCGCCATCATCGCAATGGCGAGCATTTGGTAATACGTGCTCCCGTTGTCGCCATGGGCTCCAATTATGAGGCTTCAGGCTTCGCCATCACCTTACCGGAATTTGTTTACTACATGCCCAGACGCAGCTCACCACGCTATATCATTGGCCACCAATCGCCACTCAGCGTCAAGATTCGCACCCTTGGACAAGAGCCGAGCTACGGCACACTGCAGGATATTTCCACCGGCGGCCTACGTTTAATAGTTGCCGGTAACATGCTGGCCTATCTACGCCACGGCGCACTCCTGCCTATGTGTGAAGTGGATATCAGCGACGAACTACAGATTCGCTGCCGCGCGCGTATCTGTGCCTTTCGCATGGGCCGTAGCCCTTATCGCCATACACAAATTAGCGTTGAATTTATCGATATGGAGGATGAGATGCGCACCGCTCTCGCCCGATTTCTGCGCGAATCACAACTCCGCCACAGCGAACTCTACGCTCCCCAATCCATCAGCACCCAAGCCGCCTGAAGAATAAATGGATATAAAACAACTAGAGATTCGCCAATTTTGGACTAGTCTTTAAAGACCAAGGTAGATGATCTACTCGTGAGCAGTTTGCAAGCCAATAACCGTATGGCACGAAGGATCAGGGTTTTTATCGACATTTCAGGAATTCACTCATGCGCAACAATGGTCATATTACCGGCAAAGAAGTTACCCTCTCTGCTCATGAGGAAATTGTTTCCTCCTCGAATCTGCGTGGCGACATCGAATTTTGCAACGATACCTTCTGCCGCATTTCTGGTTACAGCCGTGAAGAATTACTCAACCAGCCGCACAATATTTTGCGCCATCCGCAAATGCCGCCGGCGGCCTTTGGCATGCTCTGGACCGCATTGAAAGCGGGCAAACCCTGGATGGGAATGGTAAAGAACCGCTGCAAAAATGGCGATCATTATTGGGTTGATGCCTACGTCACCCCGCTGCGGGAAAAAGGCCAAATACACGGTTACGAATCCGTACGAGCAAAGGCCGATCCCAACGTGGTTCGCCGCGCAGAACTTGTTTATGAGCGATTGAATCAAGGCAAGCCTCCCTATTCCGCACTCGAAAAACTCTGGAGCCACTTTGGCAGCAGCGCGCTCATTGCGCTTGTGAGCTGGATTTTGCTACTGATTGTAATCGGTGTATTTGCATCGATCTCAATTACCTCAGTGATAGCAAGTGCGGTTATCGCACTTATCACTGGCGGCACAGCGCAAGTGATGCAACAAAACCGCATTGCACAGGCGTTGCAAGAAGCTCGCGATACCATCAACGACCCATTTGCCGCCTACATTTACACTGGCCGCTGCGATGCAATGGGCGAAATCGAATTAGCACAACGCGCGATAAAATCCCGTTTGCGCACCGCGCTCGGGCGCTTTAGTGAATCAGCCAAAGAGCTGCAAGAAAAAGCCGGCGCTGCGCATCATCACGCACGCAGAACCTATGAGGGGATGAGCGCCCAGCAACAAGAAACCGCCGGTGTCGCTACCGCTATGCAGCAAATGGCGTTAGCCGTGCAAGAAGTCGCAAGCGGCGCAAACCAGACATCCATAGCCACTGGCGCCGCGATTGGCGAAGTCAACCAAGGCAATAAGGTAATTGAAGGCGCCCGCCACGCGATTGATGATTTATCAACTACCGTTGGCAATCTCGGTAGCGTGCTCAATAAACTGAGTGAAGACAGCAGCAAAATCGCCAATGTCGTTGATGTGATTCGTGGCATCGCCGAGCAAACTAATTTACTCGCACTCAACGCCGCAATTGAAGCCGCACGCGCGGGCGAACAAGGGCGAGGGTTTGCAGTAGTCGCTGATGAAGTGCGCTCACTCGCGCAGCGCACTCAAGAATCTACCGGAGATATCCAACAAATTATCGGCAACCTGGGGAAAGCCACTGAAGATGCCAGCCTCAATATGAAAAATTGTTTGAGCTTGGCTGATCGCAGCGTGCATGAAATGAGCAATGTCCGCACTGCACTGGACTCTATTTCACACTCAGTCAACACTATTGACCAAATGTCGCATCAAATTGCCACAGCAGCAGAGGAGCAATCCTCTATGGCATTAGAAATTGAGCGGAACACACTATCGATCGCACGCATTTCCGATCAAACACAACAGGAAATTAGCATTGCTGATGGACTCAATAGTGAAATGGATAAACTCTCGCACAAGCAACTGGATTTGATCATAAGATTTAATTAATACTCTCATTGCTTAACGAAATTGATTCAGCTTTTTGCAAAAAATTTGGTTAAGCTTGGAGGCAAGTAGCTAATTATTTTGTGCGGATGATGTGGAACTCCCATGATATACACCCAAGAAATTGCCAATCATGACTTACTGCGCCTAGACCGCGCCCACGTATGGCATCCTTATACGTCGTTTACCCAACCAGGCATGGTGACTGCGGTGAGCCACGCACAGGGTGTGAAATTACATTTGGCCGATGGTCGTGTGCTGATTGATGGCATGTCGTCATGGTGGAGCACCCTGCATGGTTACAACCACCCAGTATTAAACAAAGCAGTGATCGATCAAGTAGGCAAAATGGCCCACGTAATGTTCGCAGGGATCACTCACGAGCCTGCGGTAAAACTGGCCACGACTCTCGCCAAAATTACTCCCGAAGGTTTGAACAAAGTTTTCTTTTCTGACTCAGGATCAGTTGCTGTTGAAGTTGCGCTAAAGATGGCCATTCAATATTGGCACTCTCAAGGGCAAGCACAACGCACAATGTTTTTAACATTGAAGCGCGGCTATCACGGCGATACTTTTGGCGCCATGTCGGTATGTGATCCGCAATCGGGAATGCACCATTTGTTTCATCACGCACTCTCGCATCATTTGTTCGCCGACGCTCCGCCCTGCAGTTTTGATGAGCCCTTTCAAGAATCACATATCGCCAAATTTGCGCAGATGATTCAGCAGCATCGCCAAAAAATTGCGGCAGTTATTCTTGAACCGATTGTTCAAGGTGCGGGTGGAATGCGTTTTTATTCGCCAGATTATTTGCGCCGTGTGCGCGAACTCTGCGATAAGAATGAAATTTTACTGATTGTTGATGAAATCGCGACCGGGTTTGGCCGCACAGGAAAACTCTTTGCTTGCGAGCACGCAGGCATAAGCCCCGATATTATGTGCGTGGGCAAAGCGCTCACCGCTGGTTACATCACTCTCGCCGCCACGCTGTGCAACGATAAAATCAGCAACGGTATTTGCAAAGGCGAGAACGGGATTTTTATGCATGGCCCAACTTACATGGCCAATCCACTTGCCTGCGCCGTCGCCAATGCCAGTATCGATTTACTCTTGAATTCCGATTGGCAAACAACCGTTGCCAACATCGGCCAACAAATGCGCGAGGAACTAGCGCCTTGCAAGGATTTTTCTTATGTTCGCGATGTACGAATACTCGGCGCGATTGGTGTGGTCGAGCTGGCAAATTCGTTAGACACAGGCAAGTTGATGCCACTGTTCATCGAGCTAGGGGTTTGGATTCGCCCGTTTGGAAATATCATTTATTTAATGCCGCCGTTTGTTATCAGCAAAGATGATTTAAGCAAGTTAACATCCGCCGTATTAAAGGTCGTTGCAACACTCGCCAAGTAACCGCAGTTTCGGCATGCCCAAAAAAAATCCCCGCCGTTTTTTGAACGTGCGGGGATTTTTTATAGCGCAAAATATCATTATTTTATTTTACGAATCCCTACAGCCTCTCGCACCTTCTCCAACAGCGGTTGACTATACGCACGCGCTTTAGCGGCACCTTGCTGCAGCACCTCTTCAATGTGTGCGGGGTTGGCCAGCAAGGATTCGTACTTATCTCTCGCTTCTGCCAACTGACCATTAATCAACTCAAACAATTGGCGTTTTGCTTCGCCCCAAGCGATACCTTCTGCAAATTGCTGGCGCATCTGCGCAGACTGCTCAGCAGTGGCAAATGCTTGCCAAATTTGGAATACCGGCGAGGTGTCGGGATCTTTCGCTTGCCCTGGCTCCAACAAGTTGGTGAGAATTTTGTTGATGGATTTTTTCAGTTGTTTTTCCGGCAAAAATAACGGGATTGTATTGCCGTAACTCTTACTCATTTTACGGCCATCCAAGCCTTGCAATACCGCATTCACATTGTCATCCACTTGCGCTTCCGGCAGCACAAAATGTTCACCATAGTGATGATTGAAACGCGCCGCTATATCGCGCGCCATTTCAATGTGTTGAATTTGATCACGCCCCACAGGAACTTTATTAGCGTTGAACATCAAAATATCGGCGGCCATTAAAATCGGGTAAGAGTACAAGCCCATGGTGATAGCGTAGTCGGTATCTTCACCCGCTTCGAGATTAGCATCCACCGAAGCTTTGTAAGCGTGAGCGCGATTCATTAAACCTTTTGCCGCATTACACGTAAGAACCCAACACAGCTCAGGAATTTCGGGCACATCGGATTGGCGATAAAAAATGGCGTTATCCGTATCAAGCCCCAGCGCCAACCAGGTGGCCGCTATTTCACGGGTTGATTGATGAACCAGATCAGGATCCTGGCATTTAATCAACGCATGAAAATCCGCTAAAAAATAAAAGGATTGTACATTTTCACTTTGACTTGCCTGAATTGCCGGGCGAATTGCGCCAACGTAATTGCCAAGATGGGGAGTGCCTGTGGTGGTAATGCCGGTTAATACGCGTTGTTTATTCATGATGCCCTATCTCTACCGATGGATAGCCAGTGTGAGTGGCGATAAAAATCAGGGCGCCATCATACAGGCAAGCCGCAAAAAATTGCAGCTTGCCCAACGCGATAGATCAATCACAAACCGGTGTAGTAACACGCAGAGTCGCGCAAGATACAACTATCAAACCCGGCCTGAGTGAGAAGATGGGACGCTACATCGCAGCGGCGACCAGAGTCATCGGTAATGACATAGGTAATCGCATCATCCAGATTCTTGAGGTTGTTGCGCAATTGGTTGAGCGGGATATTGCGGCTGTCAGGAACAGCTTGGGCGCGGCGTTCAAGCGGCAGGCGTACATCGAGGATTTGATAAGCGGCTAAATTCCCCGCACGCGTTTTGAGATCCTCGGCATTCACGTATTTAAGCACAGGTTCCTGTAATAGTTCGCGAAAGTCGTCTTTGTCTAAACGCATTACCTTGCCGGGCGTAATCATTTTTACTGTGGCGTTGCGTGTGGTATCGCCTACCAATGCCTCCTCGCCAAAATAGTGGCCGGGGCGTAATGCCGCCAAAATTTTGCCCGCTGGATCTACCACCATCGCACTGCCAGATTCCAACACGTGAAAATAATCACCACGCTCGCCTTGTTTGATGACCACTTCATCAGCTTGCACTTTTTGCCCTTTAAAACGAATAAACAGCTGGCGAATATTGGCCGGGGGCAGACGACTAAAAAGTGGGGATTGCAGCAGCGACGACATCCAGTCGCTATCGTCATGCAAACTTACGCCGGAGAGGTCAGCTTCCTCATCGCTCGATTCACTCCACGCGAGTACAAGATCCAGGAAGTCGCTATCGACCGACAGGAGGGTAACATCTGACTTGGCGACTGCCGAGACCTGAGTGGGCTGGGTGATATTGAGTGGCGAACGCCGGGACTCACTCGCGGGGTTAATGGTATTCACCTGAAAGGCGGAATCGATCAAATCGACCGTACCGCTAACCAAATACACCTTT
>CAIOHY010000019.1 GCA_903858205.1 uncultured Cellvibrio sp. | reverse complement strand
TCAGCAGAGCTTGCCATAGCCATTTCCATGTCCAGATCTTAGGACATGAGATAAGAACCGAACTCGGTCGGATTCACGATCTTGATAGCGAACTTGCCTTACAAGCCTTCTAGTAAGCCGTCTGGCATTTCTTCTGCCACGATAGTATTGTTCTATCGTGAGGAAGCCAGTAAGCCCGTGGTGCCGCTAAGCGGATGGAAGTCGCCCAGATAATGATCTTTGGCTCCTACCTTGAACAGATCTCTTGTCTCAGTGACCGCTAGTCTTGCACAAGTAGTAAGGATGTCCTCTTCATCATTCAGATCATCCCCTTCCATGATATGATTGTCAGTTGGAGGTCGTTAAATAGACTGAAGTGGATTTTTGCCTTGAAGATGACGCAGAATTTAGCCATGCCCCTGAAGGTCAAGTGGGGTCTGCTGTGAGAAAATTTCCGCAGTAGAAGGGTCGAATGTCCCTGTAATTAGGCCGCCCGAAGTCTTGAGCATCTCACTAGGCAAGCGCATCCTTTGAGCGAGATGAGTTCCATGTGCGCCTAGTTGCATTTTTGAGATAGATTGGCTAAGATAGTTTGGCAAAGCTTGTCCGAGAGAGCCTGCTGAGGAAAGATTGGAGGGCAAGGCGTCCTCTGAAAGGTCATTAGCGCCAAACAGAGGAGATCGACGCTGGGATGCACTGCTCAAATTGTGTGAGGAGCAGCACGATAGGCTGTGGTGATGTTCTTTGCTGATCCTGAAAAGTTATCTGACCTTTGGCACGTAGCGCACGTTTGGATCGTAAATCAATTCAGGGTCCAATTTATCCATTTCCTCCTTCGTGATAAAGCGGCCCTAATGGCGGAACCTCTGTTTAGCCAGATTCTACCTACAGTTGTAGCGGACTTTCTTTTATGTGCATCTATGATGCTTCTTCTTCCAGTAATGGCAGATGCACAATGCCGGGCTTTTACAAAAAACAAATGTCTTCCACTTTTGGATGGATATGTTCAAAACGAAAACTACAACTCTGCGGTCCTAGTACCTGGCGATGAAGCTGAGCTATTGCTCACTTTCTATGCAGGAAAAGAATACAGAGTAGTAGTAAATGCTCACCCTGTTCTAGGCGACGTAGAATTTGAGGTAGTTGACACCAACGACCAACAGATTTATAGCAATAAGAACGCTGAGAACAAGACCATCTTCGATTTTAAAATGTCGAATACGCAACAACTCATTGTGAAGGTGAGAGTGCCAAAGCAAGAGGCAGCTATTCAACCAGAAGGATGTGTAACTGTTCTCGTGGGCTTCAAAGACGCTAAGTAGAGATCAACTTATAGAATTGATACAAATAAAAAGGCTATCCAATTGGATAGCCTTTTTTGTGCTTCAATTTATTCAATTATAAACCGCACCAAGTGCAGATATAGTAGATCAATGCGCCCATTACTGCGGATATTGGAATAGTAATAATCCATGCTACTAAAAGCTTTCCAGTAACTCCCCATTTTACAGCAGATATACGTTTTGTTACACCAACACCGATAATTGAACCAGTGATTGTGTGTGTAGTACTTACAGGAATACCCTTGATTTGCTCACCTTGTAATGTCCAAGGGAATTTCAAGCTTTCGGTAAAGAAAAGCGTTACGGCGCCAGCTGTTTCAGCAGCCACACCTTCAAAAGGAGTCACCTTAGTGATTTTAGCCCCCATTGTTTTTACAATTTTCCATCCCCCACTCATGGTGCCTATTGAGATTGCAGCATAGCAAGAAAGCGGAACCCAAGTAGGCATTTCTTTCATTGTAGTGATATGCCCAGCAGCGATAAGAGCCACGGTAATAATACCCATTACTTTCTGCGCGTCGTTTCCACCATGTCCAACGCTGAATGCAGCGGATGAGAATAATTGTAAACGCTTAAACCAATGGTTTGCACGTGTATTATTCAAAGAGCTTAGGAATAGCGTGAAAACGCCCATTACCACTACGATAAAACCGAGAAGAATCCATTTGAAGTTTGAGCCGTGAAATGCCACTTTCAACCAATAGGTATCGAAGTCGGATTTGAGATTTGATTCGTCGAAACGTTCTGTCTCTGGCGCTGCTTCAGTGATTCGGTGTGACTCAGCGATAATCAC
>CAIOHY010000018.1 GCA_903858205.1 uncultured Cellvibrio sp. | reverse complement strand
GTCCAATACACCCCAGCGGGCACGGGCTTCTGATTCTAAGGTAGCCAAAGCCTTCTCAGTCATGCCCGGATAATGCTCGAGAGTTAGGCTCAGCAAAGGTTCCGAACCACCCAAATCACGCACCAATCCCATAAAAGTGGCGACAGCGCCCACCCGTGTATCAGCAGCGGTCAGTTGACTAATTTCGTGACCAACGTCAAAAAGTTCTGTCTGAATTCGAATAGCCATATCGATTAACCGCCTGTAACCGGCGGGAAAAAAGCCACTTCATCACCTGCCCGCACAGTGCTGGAGAGACTGGCAATTTCATGATTAAGTGCTAACTTAATAGGTGCTTTGGCACTCAGGGCCGCGTCCCAAGGAGCGCCGCGCTGGCGCAATGTAGCCAGTACATCTGTTAGGGTGGTTTCATTCTTCAAGACCATGGTTTCGCAATCACGTTGAACAGATTCACGCAGGCTAGCAAAATAACGTACGGTGATCGTGTTGTTATGGTCGCAGCGTGCGGTCGGTTGCAACTTAAAGTAATCCATAATAAAAGCCGTTACCGCCGCCGCATTATTAATATCAAGCACCGGTAATTCGTCAACGCCTGCGATGCTATGGCGTTTTAAATCTCTATCGCTTATATCGCAAATATGCGCAATCAATCCCGAAACCGTTTCATCTAAGCGTGGCGTTTCTGCATCGCTTCGCCATACTTCAACTTTTGGGATGGCGGCAAACTTAAAACCTTCCACCAACACCAAATCACAGGGGGCGATCTTGCTTAACAAAAAATCTAAGTCAGGCTCTTGTTCGCCGCGATGTTCATGCATTAACGCCCAACGCTGGCTGGATGCCACCAATACTTCATGGGCACCGGCTTTACGATGACGCCAGGAGTCTTTACCAGGCACGTCAATATCAAATTGATGATGCGCATGCTTAATTAATGAAATACGCAAGCCCTGCTCCACCAACAGCCCGATGACAAGCTCTAAGAGCGTTGTTTTACCAGAACCCGAGTAACCGGCAAAACCCAGAACCGGGGTCATCACGCGTCATCCTCCGGGATATCTGCGTCGTCATTTAGTGAGGGTGGGGTTTCCGATAACAATGGATTAGATGCCACGGCATCCAATTCCACACGATGAATCTGACCAAAACGTTTGGTGATTTTTTGTGTGGACACATGCACTTCATCCACGTCCACAGAGGCTTGTTTAATGTGGCGTGCCAGATTGCCCATGCGCGTTTCAAAGCGAGAAAAATCCAATGCCAATTTAGCCAGCTCTTGCTGAATAATATGCACTTGCTTGCGCGTTTCCACATTCTTCAAAACGGCATGTGCGGTATTGAGGATGGCCATCAACGTGGTCGGCGAGACAATCCAGACGCGCCGCTTCATGGCGTATTCCACCAGCTCGGGGTGATTGCCGTGAATCTCAGCAAAAATAGCTTCGGCGGGAATAAACATCACCGCGCCATCTGCCGTTTCGCCTGGGATAATGTATTTATTGGCTATGGCGTCCACATGCAGACGCACATCGGTGCGAAACTGCCGTTCAGCGCTATCCCGCGTGGCCGGCTGCGCTTCACTGTCTATTAAGCGTTTGTAGTTTTCTAAAGGAAATTTGGCATCCACCCCAATAGAGCCTGTGGGTTCAGGCAAATTTAACAGGCAATCTACGCGCACCCCAGTGGAAAGAACGCACTGAAATTCATAGGCGTTGGGCGGTAAGATGTTGCGCACAATAT
>CAIOHY010000017.1 GCA_903858205.1 uncultured Cellvibrio sp. | reverse complement strand
TGTTTTTTAACTTTCCAATTAATTGATTATTGAATTCAGCACATAAATCCTGTGCGCTGTTTAGGTCGGCAATATCGGGATGCAACGACATTGCGGTGTCCACACCAATCTTGAGTGTGCAACTAATTCGCAGTCCTTCCCCGGATGCCGTTATGACAGAAAGGATGCTTTCGTCGCCCACGCTTGAGTCGTCGTTGGATGACGCATTAGCCTTATGCGACAGCTTGTAGGTAGCTAACAATTCAGTAGCGGCATTAAGAAAAAGTGACTCGATAATGGCCTTGATGGCACCGTTTTCATTATTCATTGATGGTTTTCCTGTGTCAGTTGTAATAGCAAAAAGTATTTTTTCAGTTTAGTTGCGTTTCGCTGCATGACAATAACTTATTAGAATTAATAGTGGCTTTGATATAAATAATTCAATAGCTAAGCCTCTTGATGTGATTAATTAATAAAACTTGATATATCAAAAATTAAGCTAGACTCCTTTCAGACAAGTTGAAAGGTTAATCATGATTCAGTTTATCTATTTACTAATTTTTGCCCTGTCAGCGGCTTGTTTGATTCTTCTATTCCGCTCTCATAAGGCAAATCGCAAGTCCGCTCTGGATCTTGAAGAAAGATTGCGAATTGAGCGGCAGTCTGCACAGCAAATTTCCGAATTACAGTTGTCCCTGGCTGATGCCAAGGCCAAAAATTCGGATGCCGAATTTTCCATGGCCTCTTTAATACGTGAGTGTGATCTTGCTAAAGCCGAATTGGCTGACGTGAGACGAGAGTCGGGCAGCAGAATCGAATCGCTTGTCAGCGAGCACGATCGGCTTGCGAGAGACTTAAATGCAAAAGTTAGAGCGCATGAAGCCAACATCGAAAAATTAAAACTAGATATGCATTCACTCAAAGAATTGCTGCAGGCGTTCGAGCGTTGGAATAAAGAGCTAAGTGATCTACTAGAACATAATAAAATGATGCAGGCTCAGAACCAGGCCTTTAGCACGATTGTTAAACAAACCATTATTCTTGCATTGAATGCCAGTATCGAAGCAGCTCGGGCGGGCGAGCATGGGCGTGGTTTTGCGGTTGTTGCAGACGAGGTTAGAGCCTTGGCGGTGAAATCGGAAGATCTTAACAATGAATACAAACAGTATTTATCACGGAATGAAATTATTACTGTGTCAACCTTTCAGGACATACAGGCTAGTTGCCAATTTATTTTGACCTCCATTAATAACTTCTCAAGTCATCTTGAGCGATTTAAGGGTTAACTTAAAATGGAGATGAGTTCAGACAGCACAAAATTAGTACTCCAAAATTATCTGCGCGATTCGATGCGAGCGTCCACGAAGGGTATGTCGCCTTTGGATGAATTTACCGCTTGTCCTAGCAGTGATGACGAAAGATTATTTTATCGCATCATGCTAACTATTTCTGGAGTCGGTGTGCGGCTTGCAATGCTTCTGCATCATCCAGTCGACCAAGGCGGCGTAAATTTATACAGCTATTTAAAGTCGGTAAATAATCCGCAGTCTGAAGATGATGCAATGGCTTTCTATCGGGAAATGGCCAATCAAACCTGCGGCGAGATAAAACGCTATCTGCACTCTCAGTTTCAATATCTCGGAATGTCTACTCCTTTAGGTTTATCGTCAACGACGTTTTTATCAGATCTCAATGATGAAGGCTGCATAGCCATGGGGGATTTTTATTTGGCGCGCGACGGAAAACCAGTGTTGGGTGCAAGCGCCTATTTATATTCTACTACCCAAATAGTGCTTCATTATGATCAGGCATCTACCGCTGATATAGCCAATGCGGGCGAGCTTGAATTTTTTTAATTTTAATAGAGGGGAAAATGTATGGCAGATGTATTGGTAGTCGATGATTCTCAAACAGTCAGAAACGAGGTCAGCAGTTTTCTAAGTGCGAATGGCATTAGTGTAGATATTGCTGTGGATGGCCAAGACGGTCTTTCAAAAATTCAAAGCAACAGCTCCTACAAATTGGTGATATGTGACGTCAATATGCCCAATATGGATGGGTTAACTATGTGTGAAAAAGTGCGAGCCGCCGGAAAAACCAGCTTGCCGATTATTATGCTTACAACAGAAAGCGATCCAAGTATGAAAGAGCGAGGTAAGGCTGCTGGTGTGAAGGGTTGGATTATTAAACCTTTTAACGGCACAGCAGCACTTAATGGTATCAAGTCGTTGTTGGGAAAATAGTAGTCATCTTTAATGGCGTGAAGTGCCGCTAACGTCTATAATTTTTATTGGCGGTATGTTTTTTCATGCGAATAATTTTTTAAACCGGGAGTTAAGTTAATGAACGTAACTAATTTTAAAAAAGGAAAACTATCCAAAGCCATCGCACTTTCCTTTATGCTGGGAAGTTCAGCGGTGTTTGCGGGTGATTTGAATTTTTCAGGTTTTTTATCCGTTGGTGGTGGCATGGTAGAGGAGGCAAAAAATGAACCGTATCTTGGTTTCAGCGAAGAGGAGCTAACGTTTAAAAATCATGTCTTCGGTTTACAGGCTACCGGTCAAGTTAATGAAAAGGTGTCTGCAACTGCACAATATATTGCGCGCTCAGAAAACGATTATGGCGTTGGCGCGGAATGGGCGTATCTAACCTATCAGGCGACCGAGAATAGCAAAATTCGCGCGGGCCGTTTGCGCACGCCACTCTATATATATTCGGACTTTCTCGATGTTGGGTTCGCGTACCACTGGACTAGGCCACCGCGCGAAGTGTATTACCTGCCGTTTAATAATGTCGATGGTGTTGATTTCTACTACACCCGTGCGTTGGGCAGTGTTGATGCGAGTTTCCAAGCCTATTACGGAAGTTTCGACCAAGAGTTCATGGAGCTCGATTTCAAAAATCGGTCACAGATCGGTGTGGCGACCACACTCGCGCGCGACTGGTGGACTATTCGGGCTGCGCATCACCAAGGTGATCTCACTGTAGAGGGAGCGGGAGTTGATCAGCTTGTGGGCGGGCTGCAGCAGCTCGGCACTGCACTGAAAATTGACGTGAGTAGCAACATAAACGCGTTTAAGGTTGACGAGGAGCGCCACACTTTTTCTGAGGTTGGCCTAACCATCGATACCGGCCGTTTTGTAGCCGCTGCGGAGTACATTGTAATGGACGGTTCACTCGGCATGTTGGGTGAGCATGTTCGCTACTTCGTTATGGCAGGCGTGCGCACAGGAAACTGGTTATTCCATGTCACCACAAGCAAAGCAGATGATAAGCGGACTCGTGCAGAGAATGGTTTGCCTGTAATTGCCCCGACCGCAAAACTTATTGGAGCCATTCAAACCACTACACGTGGCAACATTTCCCTGCGCGATGTGATAACCCTAGGTGCTCGCTGGGATGTCGCGGACAGTACCGCAATTAAATTTCAACTCGATGATGTTGACAATTTGGACACTGGCGATCAAAAAGTCCTTTCCGTCGCATTACAGACAGTATTTTAATGGAGGTGAGGACAATGAAAAAACTTACAATTTATTTTGCTGCCTTGGGGATTTTGTTTTCGATGCAGGCTGCTGCTGAAATTTCCGTTGTGATGCATCCATCATCGAGTGTTCAAGCATTATCTGCCGATGAAGTGTCTCGTTTATTTTTAGGTAAGGCAAAAAGCTTTCCCGGCGGTGCGCAAGCTGTTCCCGTGAATCAAGATGAAGGTAATCCTGCACGGGCTAAATTTAATGAAACAGTCTGTAAGAAGAATGCTAGCCAGTACAAAGCCTATTGGTCTCAGTTGGTATTTACCGGTAAAGGTACTCCTCCAAAAGACGCAGGTGATGACGCGGCAGTGAAAGCGCTGGTGGCGGCTAATCCTAATATGCTTGGTTATATTGATTCCGCATCAGTGGATGCCAGTGTTAAGGTGGTGTTCAAGCTTCCTTAGGTTCTGTAGTAACGCACGTTTTGAGATGCCCGCCATGCGCGGGCATTTTTTTTACGCCATAAAAATCCCTTAAGCTCGCGTAATTAAGCTAAAATGTGCGCCTTTTTTACCCACTTATCCTTGTTGCTCTTTATCTATCCCTTTTTAGTCGCACAGTCGCAGAGAAATTACCCGTGATCTCCACCGCCAATATCACCATGCAATTTGGTGCAAAACCGCTTTTTGAAAACGTTTCGGTCAAATTCAACAACAGCAACCGCTATGGATTGATCGGCGCTAACGGCTGCGGTAAATCCACCTTTATGAAAATTCTCGGCGGTGATCTCGAGCCTTCTGCCGGTCAGGTGATGCTGGAGCCCAACGTTCGTTTGGGTAAATTGAAGCAGGATCAATTCGCCTACGAAGAGTTTTCCGTAGTCGATACGGTGATCATGGGGCATACGGAGCTCTGGGCGGTCAAAGCTGAACGTGATCGCATCTATGCCTTGCCGGAGATGAGTGAAGACGACGGTATGCGTGTTGCGGAATTGGAAGTGGCCTTCGCAGAAATGGATGGTTATACCGCCGAATCCCGTGCGGGCGAATTACTGCTGGGCTTGGATATTCCTATCGAACAACACTGTGGTCCTATGAGTGCTGTTGCTCCGGGCTGGAAGCTGCGGGTACTACTTGCGCAGGCATTGTTTGCTGATCCAGAAGTATTGCTGCTCGACGAGCCAACCAACAACCTCGACATCAACACCATTCGCTGGCTGGAAGGCATGCTCACCCAGCGCAACAGCACCATCATTATCATCTCGCATGACCGCCACTTTTTGAATTCAGTGTGTACCCACATGGCGGATTTGGATTACGGCGAGCTGCGTGTTTATCCCGGCAATTACGATGACTACATGATGGCATCGGAACAAGCGCGCGAAAAATTATTAAACGAAAACGCAAAAAAGAAAGCGCAAATTGCTGAGCTGCAAACCTTCGTCAGCCGTTTCTCTGCGAATGCCTCTAAAGCAAAACAGGCAACATCGCGCGCAAAACAAATCGATAAAATCCAATTGGATGACATCAAGCCATCCAGTCGTGTTAGCCCCTACATTCGGTTTACGCAAAACAAAAAATTGCATCGCCAAGCCGTGACGATGGAAAGCGTAAGCAAGGGCTACGACCGCCCACTGTTTACCGATTTAAGTTTGCAAGTAGAAGCGGGTGAGCGCATCGCCATTATCGGCCCGAACGGTGCGGGTAAAACCACTTTGCTGCGCTGCTTGTACGGCGACTTGCAACCAGACGCCGGTACCGTGAAATGGGCAGAGCAGGCCGAGATTGGTTATTTTGCACAAGACCATGCCGCTGATTTTGCCGATAACGCCATTGTGTTTGATTGGATGAAACAGTGGACCAAAGGTGATGAACAATTGGTGCGTAGTGCTTTGGGGCGCATGCTTTTTTCAAACGATGAAGTGAAGAAAAATGTGAAAGTATTATCCGGTGGTGAAAAAGGCCGCATGCTGTTTGGCAAGCTCAGCCTTATCAATCCCAACGTCTTGTTGATGGACGAGCCCACTAACCATTTGGATATGGAATCGATTGAAGCGCTCAACCTCGCGCTGGAAAATTATCCCGGCACCTTGATTTTCGTCAGTCATGACCGCGAATTTGTTTCGTCACTGGCGACCAGAATTATCGATATGCAACCGAGTGGTTTGATTGATTTTCACGGTAACTACGAGGACTATTTGCGCAGCCAGGGTATTTATACTATGTAGTCTGCGGTGGAAAAGATGGTGGGCCCAGCTGGACTTGAACCAGCGACCTGCCGATTATGAGTCGGATGCTCTAACCAACTGAGCTATAGGCCCTAAAAGAATACTGCCAATTGGCAGGGATCGGCATTATAGGGACAAGTTTTGCGTGTGGCTATAGTTGCCAACTTATTGTGTGAGTAAAAAAATAAAACCCGCAGATGCGGGTTTTATTTTGCATGCTATTCGAGCGATTAGTTTTTTAATCGTCCAGGAAGCTGCGCAGGTGATCAGAGCGCGATGGGTGGCGCAATTTGCGCAACGCTTTTGCTTCGATCTGACGGATACGCTCGCGCGTTACATCAAATTGTTTACCTACTTCTTCCAGTGTATGGTCGGTGTGCATGTCGATGCCAAAACGCATACGCAGTACTTTGGCTTCACGTGCAGTAAGGCCTGCTAGCACTTCGCGTGTCGCTTCCATCAAGCCTTCCATCGTTGCTGACTCCACCGGAGAAATAATGGTGGTGTCTTCGATAAAATCGCCTAAATGTGAATCTTCATCGTCGCCGATTGGCGTTTCCATGGAGATAGGTTCTTTGGCAATTTTTAATACTTTGCGCACCTTATCTTCAGGCATTTCCATGCGCTCACCGAGTTCTTCTGGCGTTGGCTCGCGCCCCATTTCCTGCAGCATTTGACGCGATACACGATTGAGTTTGTTGATTGTCTCAATCATGTGCACCGGGATACGAATGGTGCGCGCCTGATCGGCGATGGAACGGGTAATTGCTTGACGAATCCACCAAGTGGCGTAAGTAGAAAATTTGTAGCCGCGACGGTATTCAAATTTATCTACCGCTTTCATCAAACCGATGTTGCCTTCCTGAATCAAATCGAGGAATTGCAAACCGCGGTTGGTGTATTTTTTCGCGATGGAAATAACCAAACGCAAGTTGGCTTCCACCATTTCTTTTTTCGCACGGCGCGCACGCGCTTCACCAATCGACATACGACGGTTGATGTCTTTGATGCTTGCGAGACTCAAGCCACTTTCGGCTTCGATTTGTGCGAGCTGCTGTTGCGCGGTTTGTACGTCAGGCAGGACTCGTTCGAGCTTGTCGGCGTGCTCAACCTTGCCTTTAAGAAACTCTGGTAGCCAGGCTTCGTTGGTCTCGTTGCCGGGAAATTCTTTGATAAAGGTTTTGCGTTGCATCTGGGCTCTGCGAGTACACAGATCCATGATGTGGCGTTCTTGTCTGCGCACGTTGTCGAGCATCTCGCGCGCTTTGGTGTAAATAGGATCGAATTGTTTTGTCGGTAATTTGAAGAATTTGAATAAGTCACCCAAGGCAGACAATTCTTTCTCTGCTTGCTTGCTGCCGTAGCCATGCTTGGCGAGCGTTTTATTGACCTTGTCTTGCTGTTTTTGCAGCTCTTCGAAACGAACGCGTGCTTCTTCAGGGTCTACCCCTGACACCGCTTCTTCTTCGTCTTCGCTTGCAGCTTCTTCTTCTTCGTCATCGCCAGCAGGTTTTGCACCGGCAACAGCAACAGGAATTTCTTCGACTTCAGCGAGCGTTGCAGGAATATCCTCCACCGGGTCAAGCCAGCCAATAATGACATCCGCGAGGCGGCGTTCTTCTTTGGCGACCAAAGCATATTCATCAAGCACTTGTTGCACTGCGCCTGGCCAGTAGGCCACGGCATGCATCAGCTCGCGCACACCTTCTTCGATGCGCTTGGCGATAACGATTTCGCCTTCGCGGGTAAGCAGCTCTACGGTGCCCATCTCGCGCATGTACATGCGCACCGGGTCAGTCGTGCGGCCGGTTTCCGTTTCTACCGCAACCAGTGCGGCAGCGGCTTCAGCGGCGGCGATTTCATCGGCGGCTGAGTCGCCGTCGGTCATTAACAGGGTGTCGGCGTCGGGGGCTGTTTCATAGACGCGGATGCCCATGTCGTTGATCATCTGAATGATGTCTTCGACCTGATCCGGATCGGAGATGTCCTCCGGCAGGTGATCGTTTACCTCGGCATAGGTCAAGTAACCTTGCTCTTTACCGCGGGCGATCAGTTCTTTAATACGGGACTGTTGCTGTTGGACGTCTTCAGACATTCGAAACCCTATTTAAAACCTGATGAGTGAAATGCAAAGCCCGAAATTATACTCCACTTGCTTGTGTGGATTCTAGGCGAATGGGTGGTGAGGCGGTATTCTTCAGTCAGATAGCACCAAATTGTGCGGGTTTTGACCAGTTTTTACGATTATGGTTGCACCTTTGGCGCGAGTGCGGCGCGCACAAGCTGGTCGCGCTCTTCTTTTGTGAGTTGAGTTAAGTCGGCGTTTTTCAGTTTCGCCAAGGATTCTGCTGTTTTTTTCTGCTTTTGCTGACGGCGCAATTTCTCCATAGCATCGCTAAACGCTGCTTGGGTGTCGTAATCGGCTTTGGCCGGTTTATCTTGTCGGCTCTGCGTTAATGCATTTGCCGCCTGCAATAAATCATGGCCGGCAATGGCGGCCAGCCGTTCGGTGTTTTCTGCGCCATAAATGCCGCGCCAATAGCCTATCAAATGCGAGAGATTGTAATGCGGCCGCTCATGTAACACTTTGAGTAGTCGCCCAAGCATTAGGCAATCGACATCTGATTCGTCAATCAGCCATTCTTCATGGTTGGATTCAAGGTTGGCCAGGGTTGGATAGGTCAGCAGCAGCGCTAGAGCCTTGCGCACTGGTGGCATTAAATATTTGCTTGCCGCGCGCGCCTGCAGTTCCGGTTGATAGGGCTTGTTTAGCGCTTGGCGCTGCGCGCGCGGCTCTTCATAAAATTCGTGGTAATCCGGCGGCGGCAGCTCTTGGGGGAAGTCGCCATAGTCTTCGTAAGCCGCTAGCGGTGGGTGATCCCATTCCGGCCCATTTTTTTTCGATAGGGCAACTCTTGCTGGCGCTACTTTCGGGACGGTTTCTTCTTGTTTGACGGATGCTGGCGGAGTTACAAAAAGCGGTTGCGGCTCGCCTTTGCTTTGGTGTTCCTGAATTAAGTCCTGAAGGATGTTGCGATTGAGTCCGGTGCGGGTAGCAAGGCTCTCGAACATCAATTCGCGGAATACGCCCTTGGGGAGGCGCTCCAACAGCGGTGCAGCGCGTTTACTAAAGGTCGCCCGGCCTTCCATGGTGCGGATATTTAATCCCTCGGCGACCGCATCAAATAAATAATCCTCAAATGGCACTGCCAATTCGATCATGCGCTCGAATTTGTCGGCCCCGATTTGACGCACCAGGGTGTCCGGGTCTTCGCCTTCCGGCAGGAACAGGAACTTTACCGTGCGACCATCGGTCATGGTATCGAGCGATGCTTCCAGTGCGCGATGTGCAGCGCTGCGACCTGCTTTGTCGCCATCAAAACAAAAGACGACTTCATTGGTGTATTTGAAAGCGCGATCAAGGTGGTCGGGGCCGCAGGCCGTGCCGAGGGTGGCGACCCCGTAACCTATCCCGAATTGCGCCAGGCTAACAACATCCATATAGCCTTCAACCACCAGCAATCTCGGTAGCTCGCGATAGGCGAGGCGCGCCTCGTATAGTCCGTAAAGCTCTTGTCCTTTATGGAAGACTGGTGTTTCGGGTGAGTTAAGGTATTTGGGTTTGTCATCGCCCAGCACTCGCCCGCCGAAACCAATGACCCGTCCGCGTGTGTCGCGGATGGGGAACATAATGCGATGACGAAAGCGGTCGTAAAGTTTCTTTTCCTGCTCTTGATGGATCAGCATTCCGCCTTCGATTAGCAGATGCTTGTCCTCATCATTATGCGCGAGACTTTTGAGTAGGTTGTCCCAGCCGGGTGGCGCAAAACCGACGCCGTAAATTTTAGCTGTCTTGCCATTCAGGCCGCGATTTTTCAGATAATTGACGGCGAGGTGTTTGCTGGGGTGGTGGCGCAATTGCTGTTGATAAAAACCATCGGCTTTTTCCAGCAGGGTGTAAATGCTACGTTTTTCTTGTTCGCGTTTTTCCTGGGCTTCGGTTTGCACTTCGCGTGGAACTTCGAGCCCTGTAAGGCGAGCGAGCGATTCAACGGCTTCGGGGAAGCTGAGCCGTTCGTAATCCATGACAAAACCCAGCGCATTGCCGCTGGCGCCACAGCCGAAACAGTAATAAAACTGTTTGTCGGGGCTCACGGTGAAGGAGGGGGTTTTTTCGTCGTGGAAGGGGCAGCAGGCGCTGTAGTTTTTACCGGTTTTCCTGAGTTTAACGCGACTGTCGACCACATCGACGATATCGAGGCGGTCGAGC
>CAIOHY010000016.1 GCA_903858205.1 uncultured Cellvibrio sp. | reverse complement strand
GGCTTGCTCGCGGTGGGTGGTGATTTATCGCCAGATAGAATTCTCGCCGCTTATCAGCGCGGCATATTTCCCTGGTTTAATCCGGGCGACCCGATTTTGTGGTGGAGCCCAAGCCCACGCACCGT
Organism: uncultured Cellvibrio sp.; assembly: GCA_903858205.1. Taxonomy (GTDB): domain Bacteria; phylum Pseudomonadota; class Gammaproteobacteria; order Pseudomonadales; family Cellvibrionaceae; genus Cellvibrio. The sequence continues at coordinate 3,665 of CAIOHY010000016.1, read as the reverse complement.
TATTTATCCCGACCAGTTACATATATCGAAAAGTCTACGCAAGACGCTGCGCCAGGGCATATATCGCGTTACCTTTGACCACGATTTTCGCAAAGTGATGCAGTCCTGCGCTGCACCGCGCACTTATGCTGACGGAACCTGGATCAGCGACGACATAATTGCTGGCTATTGCTCGCTCCACGAGCGCGGCCTTGCTCATTCCGTTGAGGTATGGCGTGATGAAAAATTAGTTGGCGGGCTATACGGCGTAGCACTGGGACAGATTTTTTTTGGCGAGTCGATGTTTAGCCGCGCCGACAACGCTTCAAAAGTAGGTTTCGCACATTTGATACGACAGTTACGCGAGTGGAATTTTCAGTTAATCGATTGCCAGGTGGCGAATGATCATCTATTTAGTTTGGGGGCCGTTGAAATCCCCCGTGAAGAATTCCAACGAATGCTGATAAACTTTACCGATAAACCTGGAGCGAACTTATTACTGTGGTCGAATGTAACAGTCGCCGCTTGGGAATAACCGGATTTGCGCGAGGCAATCATGTCTGACCTCTCCACACTTAAACTGTTTGCCACCCAACCTCACCCCTGCAGCTATCTGGATGGGCAGGAGGCGACGACGGTATTTGTCGATCCGGAAGCCAACATAGATCCAACGCTTTACACCCAACTATCACAGCTGGGTTTTCGTCGTAGTGGTGCACACTTGTATCGCCCGCAGTGCCTTCGCTGCCAAGCCTGTGTCTCCTGCCGTATCCCGGTAAAACTATTTAAACCCAATCGCACGCAACGCCGCTGCTTGCAGCATAATCACGACTTATCGCTGCAAATTACCCAAAACATCAACACACTTGAACACTACGACCTCTACTCCCGCTACATCGAAAGCCGCCATCAGGACGGGGACATGTATCCTCCGTCTGAAGATCAATACAAGGCTTTTCTGACCAGTGAATGGGGTATTACCCAATTTATTGAATTTCGTCTTGAAGGGCGCCTCATTGGGGTGTCGGTCTGCGATCAGCTTGGTGATGGGCTTTCCGCGGTCTACACTTTTTACGATGCGAGCGAGGAGAGCCGCAGTTTGGGTAAGTTTGCGATACTAGCCCAAATCGAAAAAGCCAAAAGCCTTGGTTTGGATTACCTCTACTTGGGCTACTGGATTAAAGAGTGCGAAAAAATGAATTACAAGGTTCAGTATCGCCCACTAGAACTGCTAGTTAATCGCCGCTGGATGCGACTTAACTGAATACTCTGGCTTCGACTTGCGCAGATTTGCAGCGAAGCGAAGCGATATATTGCAGTAAACCCCGCTTTTATCCCCTTTCCCCTTGGCGCCGCTGGTTAATTAAGGCACAATTCACGCCTATTTTTTTACCCCCTCCTGTCGCAGTATCGCGATGGGTAGAACTACTGAAAACCTGAGGAAACTGCCGCATGGCAAAAGACGATTGCATTGAATTTGACGGCGAAGTGGTTGATACCCTGCCCAATACCACCTTTCGCGTAAAACTGGAGAATGGACATGTGGTTATCGCCCACATCTCCGGCAAGATGCGCAAAAACTACATCCGCATTTTGACGGGTGACAAGGTTAAGGTTGAGATGACTCCCTATGACCTGACCAAAGGCCGCATTACCTATCGTGCACGTTAATCCTATTATTTAACGATTTGCATAAAAACAAAAAGCCGCACATGTGCGGCTTTTTGTTTTTTGGCTTGCCAATATCTTAAGGAAGATTGGCTTCGCAAGGAACGTCATGCGGGTTGTGCATGCTTGGCCTTCACTTCGATAACCAACTTATCCTCAATAGCATCTACATCAACGTCTACCGTACCACCACCGTGAGACAGTGAACCGAAGAGAATTTCTTCAGCCAGCGGTTTCTTCAATTTATCCTGAATCAAACGCGCCATTGGACGAGCGCCCATTTTTACATCGTAACCATGGATGGCTAACCACTCACGCGCCTCATCACTGATTTCCAAGGTGACATGTTTATCATCCAACTGGGTTTGCAATTCCATAAGGAATTTGTCCACCACGGTTTTGATGGTATTGAGTGTCAGTGACGCAAACTGAACTATCGCATCCAAGCGGTTGCGGAATTCAGGGGTAAACATTTTCTTGATCGCTTCCATACCATCACTGGTGTGATCTTGATGAGTAAAGCCGATAGAGGCACGGCTCATCACCTCTGCACCCGCGTTGGTGGTCATAATCAGGATGACGTTACGGAAGTCCGCTTTGCGGCCATTGTTGTCAGTCAGGCTACCGTGATCCATCACTTGCAACAGCAAGTTAAAGACCTCAGGGTGCGCCTTCTCGATTTCATCAAGCAGCAAAACACAATGCGGTTGCTTGGTGATGGCATCCGTCAACAGACCGCCTTGGTCAAAGCCTACATAACCTGGTGGTGCACCGATCAAACGCGATACGGTGTGGCGCTCCATGTATTCCGACATGTCGAAACGCACCAGCTCCATGCCCATGCACTTGGCCAATTGACGGCACACTTCAGTTTTACCCACACCGGTCGGGCCAGCAAACAGGAAGGAACCAATCGGTTTCTCTGCTGCGCCTAAGCCAGCGCGCGACAACTTGATCGCCGTAGCCAGGGTATCGATTGCTTCGTCTTGACCAAACACAGTCATCTTCAAATTCTGATCCAGTTTGCGCAATTGCTCTTTATCAGATGAAGACACGCTCTTTGGAGGAATGCGTGCAATTTTCGCGACCACATTTTCCACATCGGTAACGCCAATGGTTTTCTTGCGCTTGCTTGGCGTTTGCAATTGTTGATAAGCGCCGGCCTCATCGATGACATCAATCGCTTTATCCGGCAAGAAACGGTCATTGATGTAACGCTCAGCCAACTCCGCAGCAGCGCGCAAGGCGGCGTCGGTGTAACGCAAGTTGTGGTGTTTTTCAAAACGGCTCTTGAGCCCTTTGAGAATTTGGTAAGTTTCTTCAACCGTGGGTTCATTCACATCCACTTTTTGGAAACGACGTGAAAGTGCGCGGTCTTTATCAAAAATACCGCGATACTCCTGATAAGTCGTTGAACCCATGCAGCGGATTTCGCCGGATGACAACAGCGGCTTTAACAAGTTGGATGCATCCATCACACCGCCAGAGGCCGCACCGGCACCAATAATGGTGTGGATTTCATCGATAAACAAAATCGAATTTTTTTGCTTCTTCAGTTCATTGAGCAAACTTTTGAAACGCTTTTCAAAATCGCCGCGATATTTAGTGCCCGCCAAGAGCGCGCCCATATCCAACGAGTAAACAACGCTGTCAGCCAATGTCTCTGGCACATCGCCATCCACAATACGTTTGGCGAGCCCCTCTGCAATGGCGGTTTTACCCACTCCCGATTCGCCCACCAGCAGCGGATTATTTTTACGGCGACGCGACAAGATCTGGCACACGCGCTCGACTTCAAATTCGCGCCCAACTAATGGATCGATACGACCTTGCATCGCTGCTTCATTCAGATTTGCGGCGAAATTTTCCAGCGGGCTTTGCGAGGTTGATTCACTTGTTGCGGCATCCTCATCGTGATTTTCTTGAGGTGAGTGATGATCATGACTGTGATCGGTATGGCCAGACACTTTATGAATACCGTGAGTGATGTAATTCACCACGTCGATGCGGGCAATACT
>CAIOHY010000015.1 GCA_903858205.1 uncultured Cellvibrio sp. | reverse complement strand
TACCCTGAAAAACAAGCCTTTTTGATGCTTTCCAATGTGTCGATAGGGAGAGAATACAACTCTAAAACACGCTTGTTAAATGAACTGGAAATCTCAATTTCTGTGATGTTTTTGAAGCGTGTCGATGCATCGTGAGCAAACCCTGCGTGGTCAATCAGGCTCGATACACAAAGTGCTTCCATAAAATGCGCATTGCTTTCAAAGTGATTTGCACCGAGTGAGCGCAACAACACTTTGTTATTTTCGGTTACGGCTGCGGGTGTTGCTTGCGTGACAACTTTTTCTTTGGAAGGATCTTTTTTCGTGGCTTTTTTATCAGGCGTTTTTGCCTTTTCAGAGCTGCCGCTTTTACCCTTGCTTTCGGTGACTTTTACTTCTGCTTTTTGCTCTTTCAATGATTTAGCATGTGCCGTTTTCATTTTGCGGAAGCAATCTGAATTGATGCATTGGTTCGGAATAACCTGACCGGAATCTGAGTTAATGCCATCTTTCAAGATGACAATGTTACTCACACAGCCCGTACACCCGCCCGTGAACTGCTCCGCGCCAACAATTTCTTCACCCACTGTATTGCGGTCTGTTTCCGGCTTCTCGATGGCCAACAACACAACGCCATGTTCTTCTTCAAGTGTTTTTTTGCGCACGGCAAGTTCGGCATCCGTTTTCTCTCTGAAGCAGGTCAAGTTGCTGCACTTTGACTTGCCGATAGTGTTATCAAATAAGGAGGCTTGAACATCACTGTTATGGATACAGCTCGCACACTCAGCAGTGTCAAAAATGGCATTTTTTAGCCATCGGATTGCCTTTCCAGCGCGTTCTTTCAGGTATTCAACAGTCCACTTTTCAGCAATGATTTTTTCGAGTGTCCCTTCTTGCAGCGCAGGAACAAACGCCGACAAAATTTCAGCATGGCCAATGGCAATTTCTTCGCGGCGCAAAGCATCCAGTACTTTCTCAGTACACTGGTTCAACACCAACCGGCCACGCAAACGTTTCACTGGCCAGTTGAGGTGGGCTGCTGCTGCCTCGTAGTCACCATTGTAAAAACTGATGAATTTTTGGGATGCGATGATTTCATCCGCTATGGATAGTGACTCCCGAACCAAATTTTCTTGCATCATGATGGCAGCTGCGGCCTTGTCATCTACCACCTTGAACACTGCTGGAATATCGAGGAAACCTTCGAGACTGGAAGCCTCCACCCGACCATATCCGGCGAGTAGCTGGAGGCGGGTTGGATCTTCTGGATTAATCCGAACGGTGACGCCCTGAGTCACCCCCTTGGCTTCTTTGATTGATTGGCGTAGCTCATTAAACGCTACTGGATCGCGCTCCTTTCGGATGTTGCCCCACGGCACCGGATCAATATCGGACAACGGCGCGCGAAACGCATCCCCATCCCGTAAAGTGGTGTAATCGATTTTTCCGACTTGCTGCTGTGCATTCATAACCTGCGCCTCTTGATTTCAGCTCAAAGTGTTTATCAGTAGGCTCAACGTACCCCAGACAAAACACTGTGCAACTCAGGTGGAAATTAAGGGCGGCCAGAGGATTAGGCTATTGAATATGCTTGAAAAGGAGAGATTGCGGCATTAATGGAGCAAAGTGGGGTTATCCGAACTTTTCCCTTGTTTCCCCTCCACTGCAAGCCGTTACCCTGAGCATCTGTGAAGCTCCGATCAACCATTGAGGGTTCAATATGGCACGTGTAGAAATGATCAATCCCGAAAAACCTTTCACCTTGGCGGGACATAAAACCACTATTTCCACAGATCCGGTTTTGTGTAAACTGGCGAAATCCTTAGATAACTATAATCTCCAATCCATCAGCGAGCCTATTAGCGAAATCCTTACGTTGTCACCTGACGAAACACGCACGTTTCTACAAGTGGTTATTGCAAGCCCACACCGCAATCTATTTGATGTAAACCTTCAAGGTATGGCGCAAACACACGATGGTTTCCCATTGTTAACCGGCTGGATGAGGGTCTCTGAATTCGGTGGATTTGTAGCCACGCTGGATCCCACCCCACTCACCGCGAAGCTCAAATCCCTTGTGGCATCATGTGAGAATCTGGGTGCTGAGGATGTGTTTTTCGATGGATTCGATATACGCCACACACCACCTGGATTTAACTGACGTTTTCGTTATCCATCGTTTCAAGCCATTCCAGCGCTTCTTCACCCGTTAATGTGGGGGTAATCTCAAAAGGCCCCCAAGGTGGATTAGTGTCGCGGATCCAGATAAAGCCAGCCTCATCCAAAGCACTTTCTGACAAGTTGATCTTGTTCTTGGCGATGGGCTGGTTCATCACGATTTCCTCCAGCCTGTTACGGCAGCGCGCGCCAAGGCTCCCAAGTGTTTTAGCTGCTTGCATCGCTTCGCTTTCACTGTCATGCCAGAAAAGTTCTATACCCATAGCGCACCCCTAATAGGCCGTAGTCTCGGTCAGGTGGAAGTTATCGCATTTTGCCAGATGCTGGTTCTGCCAGAGGTAGTTATCGATAATCACCGTGGGTATCCCTGTTTGCTGGGACAATCTCTCGACCGCTACGATAGTAGCGGCTCTAAGGGCGCACTCCAGGGCGCTGCCAGCCGGAATCAATTTCCGACCGTCAACCAGATTAGCCAACTCAGGGGTATATCCGATTATGCCAAGGGCGCGCAACACGCGAGGCACTTGATAGTCTGCAAAAGCCGTAAGGTCATACTGCAGGTTCACCCCCATGATTTCGGTCACCAACCCACCAGCAGCCGATAAGGCCAGTTGAGCTTTTTTAAGGTAAGGATCGTTAAATGATTGGGGGAATAGGTCTGCAAGATAAGCCGCATCTTCTACTGATAGACGCCCTGCCCTACCCTTGGCGATAAGAGACCCTGCTACCTCATACAGCCTTTCCCGCTGCGCGGACAACTCGATTCCTATCAAAATGCGGTTGGTGGCATCCGGGGCGCCGGTGAATGCAGAAGTCACCTGATCATAGGGTAATATCCCGTCTATCCAGTGATCCCGAATACAGCCGAACATTGCTGTGGATCCGGTCATACCCGCATAGTGGTATTTTTTTAGCTGGGCATCTGCCCCCAATTCCCAAAACCGGAATGCCTGTGCAGAACAGTATATCCAATAAGCTACCATTTCTATCAGCCGCCATTCCGGATTGACCATATAGGTAAATGTGGGAGTCGTGGGGGTGCCCTGCAATTTAAATCGGGTGATTTGATCCTCGTTGAGGTAAACCAAAGAAGGATCAAAATCCGATGTCGCTAATGCAATCAGTGAGATCTTGTTGTTAGGCTGCATTGGGGGTGCCCTCTCTGAAAAATGCTTATACAGCCTCTAATGGCTGTTCCTGGCAACGGTTTTCTTTGGATAAGTTAAGATCTGCACCAAGGAGTTCTCGCGCCTCCGTTAACAGCTGCTGGGCTTGTGACTCGCTTTTATTTATCCAGCGGGTGATTGCTCCATCGGTGCTGTCCTCGCCAAGCTTCCCAACCAGATCTTTTATGCCTTTATAAATCTGTTCTGCTTTTCTTTCGATTGGGGAACGCGGGAATATCTTAGTCTCATAGCGCCCATACCCAAGATGTACTCGCTTACTGTAGGTGTGCCAAAGTGTTCTGCGCATACCAATAAGAGCTACCAACAAACTACGGTTTTGCTCCCAAACAGTTTTTTTGGCGATCTTCAAGCCTGTTTCGCCCTCACCAAAATGAGTTACGCACTCGCTCCCCACCGGCATAATCCAGCGCCGAGTATCATTCTGTATCCAAAATACATTTTTGATTTTGGTACCGCACAAATTGCAGCACTCTCCGGTGTAAAGAGACGGTGCCTTTTCATAACCCTCAGGGAATGAAAACACCGGGACTTCCTGTTGCTTTCCCGGACCGGCCTCGATTTCCTCCATCCCCAAAACCTCAACAGCCGACCATTCACTCGCGGATGTGCCGAGGTGCTCAAGATTTTTTTGTACTGCCTGATGAAAGTTCATAGCCTGCCCTTATCTGCTGTTCGATGAGTCAAGGTATCGTGAAAGCAGGATCAATGCATTTCGGTTGGAAAGTGGTGCTTTATACGCGCCCGTTCTTATTTCTCCCAAACCTTAACCTGGTTAAAGCGCATGTTTTTTTGTGCCAGTGCTTTTGCTGCATGGGCGGGATCTAATTCCTCACTGTCAACCGGAAAACTTTTGACTGTTTGATTTTTTGCATTCACCTCAAACATGGTCAGTTCTTCCCCAATGAAGCCGATGTATTTGGCCACGACTTGGGATGGGTCATAATGTTGGTAGGTGTAATTGTTGAGCATTTTGTTCCCCTGATTGTTTATGCAAAGTAAACGTATCAGGTGATTTAATTATCTGCAGGAATGGTGGAAAAAGATTTGCGGGATTATCGTGGTTTAAGAAGCTTCTTCTGGCAAATGAAAGTTTTGGGATTTTATTTCCTCATCCACTGAGGATAGTTCCGTGAGCACTGGCGAGGGGAAATAGATGATATTTTTCATCGGCGGAAATTGAATTATGAATCGAGGAAAACAAACACAATCAGCCAAAATGCGACATTGAAAATTTCAAATAATGCAAATGATGGAATGCTAGCTCGAATACTGGCGCTGACTTGATACAACCCCATAAAATATTCCGAGGTCAACGGTATGGCCATTAAACACAATGACAACACCATCAGCGTCCACAGGATTCCTTTTACCTGAGAATTCGCTTTTTGCAAAAACAGTTCGAGTGGGTTTAATTTCTTCGGAAACAATGAATCGTACATAATCATCCCCTTGTTCGGGTGCTAGTGAAGAATTGATGGTAGATAAATCGAGTGGCCGTTTCTACCAATAGGGCGCACGACTGCGGCATTTATGCCGCAATCTGACTATCGGTAGTGGCTGGAATGCCAAACAGATCCATCATGTCTAATTGGTGCGGAATCGAGGGAGGGACTAATTTGTAGATGTATTGTGGGAACCACTCTTCAACAATATCTAAAACATAACTGTCATAAAATCTATGCACTAGATGTACAGTTTCATTATCCTGCTTTCTAAGAATATTGGTAACAATGTCTTGAATCTTTTTAATCACTGCATCAGCATTTATTGATTCATCCATTTTCATGGCATGGAGCTTGTGCCATGTCTCGCTACAGCATTCTACGTACAGCCGAAATGAATCAATCGCCTCTGCCTTGTAACGCTTACCAGTTAAAATCCGCTCTGCAGCTTCCTCTGACGACAAGCAAATAATTGCAGTTGGGATATTTACTCCTTTGAATGTACCAGGCTCATAAAAATTACCTGAATCCAGATCATCAGAACTTTCAATCTGAGCTTGTTCAAACAACCAGTGTCTATCTTCGTGATCAACATGTTCTGATATCCACTTAGTTGGAACAACGGATATCAGTAGTCCATCACTTTTCAAAAACTTTTGCGCATGTTTTAAATGCTTTATAAATTCGTATTTATTAAACGGAGGATTACAAACTATTAAATCTATTTCCTTACGCGGCGTAACTTTTAGAAAGTCCGCTTGAGTAACATTCAGTCCTGATTCCTGGCAGAAAATTACATTTAACGGATCAATATCGTATCCTTCAACAATAAATTTCCGTCCTTCTTCTTCACCAAATTTCAGTAATTGGCGAATCAGGCTTCCCTCTCCGCAGGATGGTTCAAGTGTGCGGACAAACTCCCGCGCCGCGCCGAAATATTTTAGTGGAGTGTGCTTTTTAAAATACTCGAAGACTTCTTCAGGTGTTGGATAGAAATGAAATTGGTTAAGACGGCGTGAACCTACCGACAAAACCCGATCAATCAAAACTTGCGGACATTTTTTAAAGTCAAAGTTTTGGTTGCGAACATTCCATTCACCGCCCATGCGATTTAAAAGGGTTTTAACTTGCGAGTAATCTTTTGCAGAAAGCTGGGGAATTACCGTTACTGTGCGCGCGTCAGAGTCAACGATAAGTTCATTTTGAATTGTATCAAAGAGATTGAATGCCATTGTTTGTTGCTCCCGTAATAATATGAGAGCAACGTATCAGCCGGTACGGTAAACGCATTTTTACTGGAAACGTTATAAAGGCAATTTTCCATTCAATAAATCGTCACCTCCCACAAAAAAGCAAATCATGTTTGATTCTTCGTAGTAGTTTTCCTCAAACATCAAAGACCAACCTGCACCAATCATTTTTTCACAGATTAACGACCAAGCCTTCTTTGCCACTTCATATCCATTTTGGATTCGGGAGGCATTTACTTCGATGGTCATGATATTTCCAACCTGGCTTATCTTGATTTCACTAGGTGTAGTTGTAATTTTAAACGGGCTATGGGAAACAAAATGCCGGCGTATCTGTTGCTGCAATCCGAAATTGCTTCCTAGTGGATTCAATACAAGTGGTTCATCAAACTCATCTTGTAGCATTGCTGCTGTATTCATCATTGAAGCCTCCGCGTGATTCAGTTTTTTATTTAACGGGTTTAAATGCGAACATTAAAGACTCAATAGCCTCTGCGATTCCGCGATAGCGGTTAGCGCGGGACTATGGGTGCTCTATTACTAAAAAGGTTTTTACGCCTGTCTAATATCAACCCTGCGAGTTGACCACGATCAAAGGCCGATAGAGTGGTTAGAAATTCAGGGACAAGCCGATGTAAATGCACGTAGGGTGTCCGTTGGTTAAATTCGCGCAAGTCGCCGCGCATTAAAAGCGGTAAAAAGGCTTTTCCCGGTTCTAATTTATCAATTACGGCAAGGGCGTTCTCAGGCAATATTGGTTTTGTGCGCCGTCGGCCGTTCTTATTTTTCACAAGCATCGTCATAACATAGGGCGCCTTATGTCCGTAGAACCAGCCCGGAAAAAGACTCAATCCTGTAGGCCTAATCGCGTGTTCCGGAATGTGCGTAAAACGCTCCAAAGAGTATGTGTGAGGCACTACAACAAGTGACAATCCGTCCTGTCTGACAGTTTCTATATTGTACTCACCATAAATATGCGACAACGTATTGTAATACACGCACAAGGTGGATCTCAAACTGTTGACGAATTCCAGAGCCATCGCCTGATTACTAAAATCAGAAATGTCCCAAACAACTTTATTTGAAAGCCCTTCTGTTTTACTTCTTGCGTTCATCACTCCCTCCGCTGCCCTACTATTTTCATAACGACAATTTTCGCCGGTCGCTAACTTAGCGGCAGAATTGCTTACGATTTGGGGGGCGATAATTTGCTTCATGGCTGTCGTTCTCGGGTACATCCTTACGAGAAAATAAGCCGAGACTTACAACTGCTAAAGGGATTTCTGAAGAAATGTACAGAATGTCGCCTAAATGCGCAGCAAAGCTACATATCTGGGCGGGAAGCACAGACATTGGTCTGTCAGTACGGGCACTTCCTCTCTAAATTACAATGCCCGGATGCCGGGCATTAAATGGGTACAAGTTAAGGATTAATTTTTTAAATGACAGCGGTCAACTCATGCAGTACCGAATCAATTTCATCTGCCAAATCAGGTCTATGCATTTTCAAATATTTGGCAATTCCCACTTTGCTGCAAGCCAAATCCATTACGCGATATACGTCTTGCTTCCGGAGCACGGATATATCGTCTGCGGCCACTTTGATGTATTGGTCAAACCGAATATTTCTACGGGGTGTAGAGTTACTCAATTCATTTTCTGAATTTGCAATTCGTTTCTCAAGCTCGGTAAGATCAATAAGGCGATCACAGTAGTCCTCGATGGCATTAAATCCGCGATCACTCCCAAAACTGTCGACAATTGATTGCGCCCTCGTTTGCAACGCTTCAAATATCAAAGTTACTGGTTGAGCGTTTTCAGCATCGTGCATCTTGAGGAAGACTTGTACATCGGCAGCACAAGTACATATCTCGTAAACCTTCGTGCCGTCACGTTTGGTAAATTCGTACTCGGTATAACTTGTTGTCATGGGACGTTCTCCGTGTGAAAGTGACAAGCACAAAGTACCTGTAAGCTATTGTGCTTGCCTGAATACGGGAAATTACAAGTATTTATCCAAGACTATTTTTTCGTAGTTATTGATGGGCATTACACTATGTAATTTTAGTTTTATTTCTCCATTACAATCATTTGCAACGAAATCGTTCTCCCACTCCAATTCATCCCGTGCACATCGCTTGATTGCTTCTATCGCGGCCTGCCTCTCATTTACAGCATCTACCAAACACATTTGTGTTTCTTCATATCCATCGTTGAGTAGCGTTACCTTGGCAAGATATCCGGATTGGTTTTCACTATCTCCAATCATTTTTTTAAAATCACCTTCGCCCGAATTGTTCTGTAAGAGTCTGCGCCATGCAGCAGTCGCGCTTTGAGGATCATTTCCAAATCGCTTAAACACCAGCATCGCCAATAGCTTTGACTCATCAGTCGTAAATGGCATTCCATTTGTGGTTCCAATAGGTTCTTGTACTTCTAACATTTTCCGTCTCCGAATTTAGTTGTGACGGTTTAACGTATCCTAAAATTCATTTTGAATAGCTTTGTAAGAAATCCGCATTTCTTCCCACTTACTTGTGTCAACCAATCAGCGATAGCTGATTCGGTAATCAGGCGTCGTCGCCTGAAAAACCTATTCGGTTAGATTTGTGATTCTGACTATGATGTGATGGCCAGAAGTGGGTTTGAATTTGGCACGACATATTTTGATAATGCTGGACCAATATTCGATTGGCATGGTGTCTGAATCTGATCCTTCGCCATTCAAAGATGGATCAATTAACACTATGAGATCAGACCATTCTGTGGGGGACTCCCCGCGCTTGTGCCATGTCATCAATGGATTCGATTCATCATTTATCCAATTGATAAAATCCTTTTGCTTAAACCAATCTAGGGCGTTTAGGATTAAGGCAGGAGTTTTTGTAGATTTAATATTCATAGGCTTTATGCCTCCTTTCTAAAGCGGGTGATACCCGCTTGTTTTCGATACTTTGTTAACTCCGGATGTAATGTAAATCTTTTTTGTATTTTAGATTTACTGCTTGTCTTTCGGTCAACCCAATAAATTCACTTGCAGTAAAACTGATTTCATCTGGATAGAATGAAAATAATGTTTTCACTTCGCCATTTGAAAATGTTGCAATTATTTTTGGCATGTCATCGAATATTGTCTTCGGCATTGCCGTGATATTTGCGGTTGTAATAGTTGGTTCATTCATCGTCTTTTTCCACACTAAATTCTTTGAGAATTGCTTGCCCTATTTCAATTGCTTTTGTTTCACTCATACTGAAACCAGATTGCACATATATTGGTTCGGCAAGTTGTAAAAACCGTGGTACAAACTCCCAGTCAAATGATTCGCTAAACTCTTCGCTAACTGCGGCGTATGCTTTTTCAACGGAAGGTACGATTACATCCAATGCAATTTGACGCATTGAACATGCGCCAATTTTATTTTTCTTTTTGGTATAAATATTCGATTCGTCTTTTTGACTGAATATTGATAGAAGTTCTTCCCAAACACACATGGCCGTCAGCGCTGTCTCATCAGTTATATTTGACATGAAAATTTCCTCTTATTAATTTGTTTCGAGAATTGCATGTAATGCAAGTTATTAGTCATTATCGGGAATCCACACCCACGCCTCGACAAATGCGCCCTCCTCTGATTCAGAGACAACAGCATCATCATCGACCTCGATATCCTCGTCGGTGAATGTTTCCTGTGCTTTTTGACGAATAGAGTGAAGGGCTTCTTGTTGCTCTTCGTTTTCATGGATTTCAGTTTGGAGAGCGCGAAAACGCTCGCGCAGTTGAAAAAAGGTGTCTGTTCCAATGCCATTTTCTACAGCTTGAAAAAGCTCTTGATATGCTTCAAAAAGTTTTTGTCCTAACTGCTTGCTCAGTCTCATAGATTTACCCCCAGTTCGTTGAAGGGATAACGTAGCGAATGCGGGGGATTTATGGAGGGTTGCTGGAAATTGGACCTTCTTAGCCACTTAATGCAAGCAGCCAGCGATAGCTGGCTGAGTGTTAAGTTGATTTAACGCTGGCAGGAAGAAATCCTACCAGTCACCTTCAGGATCAGCCGCTTTGATTGCATCTGGGCATCTCTGCCCCTGCTCGCAGGGACCAAAGGCCACCAAAAGCCCACCAAATTCAACGCCCATATGCTCGGCTGGCTCGGCTTGTATCTGGTAATGATCGGCTACCATTTTGGACAACAGATCTACTGCCTTCTCTATTTGCTCAATAGCGCGGTCTGCCCCTTTAATATCTGCAGCGAGGGCTATGTCTGCCAACTGGCTGACGTCAACTTTTAATGTCATGGTTAATGCTCTTGTTAGGACGTTTTAATAGTATGTCACGGCCCATGTAGGCAATGAATCAGGAGTGATAGGTGAGGGAATTCCGAGATAATTACTTATGACGAAAATCGCACTTTTGTGGCCGCGACACAGGGCCGTCCTGTACCGATTGGCCGAGAGTCTTTTTAGCCAGCCTTCCTGTTCTTCAGTGGGATTGGCATTGGGACAGAATTTTTTCATCTCAATTCTGAGCCCGTGGTAACCACCGCGCGGCGCATCGATAAGCAGGTCTGGGTACCCTTTCTTTGCGCCCTCCCCTTTAATAAGCCCTCCGGCTCCGTCCGGTCGGTACCCTCCAAAGGGTACCGCCGTAGTAACTTCAAATGATTCGACATCTGTACATTCCAGCCACAGTAAAGCGATTGCTTGCTCTATCCGCTCATAGGGTATCGGTGATTTTTTACTACCCTGGAGCTGTTTCAGTCCGCATTGAAGGGTAACTATTAAAGGAGAGGCAGGGCTTTTAATGATTCCCAGTTCCAGCGCATCAACGATGTACTTGCTCAGGTCGTAATCATTTTTTATATTTTTTTGTTGCTGCCTGGCAGCTACCCCACCCGCTATTCGCTTTTGATGAGCTGCTAATTGTGCTTCGGATAGCCTGAACATAAACATTTCCACTTTCAACATTTCGTCCCTGAAACGTATCAGATAGAAATATCTCATCAACTTTGCTGGAAAGTAATGTCGCTCGATTGTTCAGAAGCTTCTACCTGTTACGCGCTTCCAACTGGCGTATTGGGAATTATCTGCCGAATTCTGCATTTTTATCTGGTTTTTTACCAAGGGCGCTGACTAGCATGGAGTCGCTTTTATTTGGCAACTTCGTTATCTCAACCTGTAACAAAGGAAATCATTATGCTTAAAAATGTATCTGGTGAAGTCTCCATCAAGTGGGAGGACAAAGTACTTAATCTGTCCCTCTCAAGCGCCTTGGTGAAACTGGCCCTTGTGGCAACTATCGCGATTGTTTTCGCTGCAATTATCGGCTTTGTTTTGTTTGGTTTTTCATTGATTGGGTTCCTCTTTCTGATCCTCCTTTCCGTGGCGGGCCTCGGCGCTTCCGTGTATTACGGTCGCTCGTATATCCTGGGCTTTTTATTTAAAGGTCAGATATCGTCGGCCACTACTTCTACATCAGCAACTCCTGCCACATCAGCGCCAGCTGACCAAAGCGAAGCCAAAGTTTAATAACCACCCGGCCCGCGTTAAGATTGGGGTTTCCCCCGATCTTAACCGTGCAGGATTCTCAGATATCGAATTCCGAGTTTTCCATTCCTTACACATAGCTGGCAAAAGGGGTTTGTCAGAAATTCCTGGCGCAATGCAATAGCTTCATCAGCCATCGGCTCATCAACACCATTTTCAATAAAAAACATCTTCATTTCTGCATCGCTATCCAAATCATTATTTACCAATTGGTCATCCACCAAATCAAATTGTGCACGCAATCCAGGCTTCTGATCCAGAAATGCATCGTGCAATTCTTTTTCATCAAGTGAGCTCCAACCTTGTTTTTTTAACATTGTCTCGATTGTTAACATACTTTTCCTCTCTGGTTTGATTAAAGAACTTGAGATTTGAAAGTACCTCAGCGGCGAAATTTGTAAATATCACTGGAAGGCTGACTATCTGTTACTTCTTCGGCTATTGCCTCCCAATCCTGGGGCGAGGAATCCCCTGTAACAAATGCCAATTTCATTCCTACTGTTGGCCGTCCTATTTTGAATAAATATCCATGGGCACCTGCACAACCCGCATCTTTTTCAGATGGGTGATATGTTCCATCTTCATCTCATTCACCGCCACTGCATGAATGAACAACTTTATGGCAAAGGAACGCTTTTTTATCGTCCGACAAGAGATCTCTTATTATTTC
>CAIOHY010000014.1 GCA_903858205.1 uncultured Cellvibrio sp. | reverse complement strand
TGCTTGGTAGTCAAGTGGATAAACGCGGGATAGGGATTGTTGGGGGTCGGCATCAACCAGTAAAACACGCTGGTTCATATCCGCTAATATCGCACTGAGATTAGCCGTAATTGTGGTTTTACCCACACCGCCTTTAGTGCATATTATTCCGTAGATTTTAGACTTTGCTGGCATCATCGATGTCCTCATTAACAGTTAGTTAACGAAACGCATCTTCAGACACAAGTCTCTTGAAAAGACCACCCCGCAGATGCGGGATGGGTTCTCTTATATGGTAGCTAGAGGCGGACTTGAACCGCCGACCCCAGCATTATGAGTGCTGTGCTCTAACCGGCTGAGCTATCTAGCCATAAATGAGGCGCGCATTTTGGCGATAGAGGGACAGACTGTCAACCCCAAATTCATGTTTGGCGCGAAGTTCAGTGGTGCGGGCAACGACTGATGCGGGTATGATGCGCACTTTCTTTTTTGGCCTTGCTCGGCCTTCCACTTTTTAGACAGGTCCATGATGGAATTTCTCGATCTCGCTCCCGTTTCCCGCGCTCAAGGCACAGTGCAATTGCCTGGTTCCAAGAGTATCTCCAATCGCACCTTGTTGCTGGCGGCGCTGGCTTCAGGTGAAACGGATATTCGCGATCTGCTCAAGTCTGATGATACCGACCGCATGCTGGAAGCGCTGGCAGCGCTGGGTGTGAGTGTTACCAAAACGGGCGAGAACGATTACCGCGTGGTGGGCACGGGCGGCAGTTTCCCGAATAAAGAGGCGGATCTGTTCCTCGGCAACGCCGGTACGGCCTTTCGCCCGCTGACGGCGGCGCTGGCACTGAGTGGCGGTACTTATAAGTTACACGGTGTGGCGCGCATGCATGAGCGCCCGATTGGCGATTTGGTGGATGCATTGCGTCAGATAGGCGCGGACATTACTTATCTCGGGCAGGAAGGCTTTCCGCCGCTGCTGATTAAGCCTGCGCAGATCGCTGCTAGCGGCATTATCAACATTCGCGGCGATGTATCCAGCCAATTCCTCACGGCGTTGCTGATGGCATTGCCGATGACCGGCAAAGAAACCCAAATCGAATTGGTGAGCGAGCTGATCTCCAAACCCTATATTGAAATCACCCTCAAGTTGATGGCGCAGTTCGGCGTAAATGTTAAGCGCGACGGTTGGGAGCGTTTCACTGTTCCAGCGGCGACCGGTTATACCAGCCCTGCGATTGTCTATGTGGAGGGCGATGCGTCTTCTGCGTCTTACTTCCTTGCTGCGGGTGCGCTGGGTCGCGGCCCATTGCGTGTGCAAGGTGTGGGTGCCAAGAGTATTCAAGGCGATGTGGCCTTTGCCGATGCGCTCGCAGAAATCGGCGTGACGATTACCAAGGGCGAGAACTGGATTGAAGCTTCAGCACCATCGCTGCCGCTCAAGGCGTTTGATCGCGATTTCAACCATATTCCTGACGCGGCTATGACGCTCGCCGTGGTCGCGCTCTTTTGCGATGGTCCTTCGCGCTTGACCAATATCGCCAGCTGGCGCGTTAAAGAGACGGATCGTATTTCTGCGATGGCGACTGAGTTGCGCAAACTCGGCGCGATAGTGGAAGAAGGCGAAGATTGGCTGCGCATTACACCGGTGAAAAATCTAATCGCCAATGCAGCGATTGATACCTACGATGATCACCGCATGGCGATGTGTTTTTCACTCGCTACATTTGGCGGTGTGCCTGTGCGGATTAATGACCCGAAATGCACCGCTAAAACCTTCCCAACATATTTTGACGTATTTGGTTCAGTGGTGAGTTAATACCGGGTAGATAGTTTGGGCAGAGGCGCCCGCTGCTGTTTAATGATCACAAAACCGCCGCGCTTGATTGCAGAGAGTTTTTCGTAGCTGAAAAATAATTGCTAAAAAGTGCGGCGGTTTTTGTTTTTTTGATGACTATTTTTTGCAAGGTGTCTTATGTCTTACGCACAATTACAACAGCACTTTTTAAAAATTTCCCACTTCAATCATCTCGATGCCATCTGCTCCTGGGATCAGGCGGCGGTGATGCCCGATGGCGGTAATGACGCGCGCGGCGCCGCTATGGCGGAGTTGTCGGTATTGATTCATCAGCTCACCACGGCACCGCAATTGGCTGACTGGATTGCTGCAGCAGAAACCGAACAGCTTGATGCGCAACAAGCACTGAGCCTCGCTGCGATTAAGCGCCGCTGGCAGCAGGCAAATCAATTGCCGGAAGAGTTGGTGATGGCGCAATCGCTCGCTAATTCCACCTGCGAGCATGCATGGCGTGAACAGCGCAAAAATAATGA
This sequence comes from uncultured Cellvibrio sp., assembly GCA_903858205.1. Taxonomy (GTDB): domain Bacteria; phylum Pseudomonadota; class Gammaproteobacteria; order Pseudomonadales; family Cellvibrionaceae; genus Cellvibrio. The sequence goes on along the minus strand of CAIOHY010000014.1, from coordinate 3,230 downwards.
TTGGCAAGGTTTTAAAACCAATCTTGCAAAAGTGGTGGAATTAGCGCGTGAAGAGGCGAAAATCCGCGCGGCGGGCACAGCGTTGAGCCGCTACGATGCGATGCTCGAACTTTACGAACCGGGCATGAACTGCGAAAAATTGGATCTGTTGTTTGGTGAGGTAAAAACCTGGTTGCCAGAATTTATCCAGCGTGCGGCGGATATTCAAGCGCGCAAAACATTCGTCATGCCACAAGGCTCTTTTGCAATCGCACAGCAAAAAGAATTGGGCTTGGCGGCCATGCAATTGCTTGGCTTTGATTTTAACCACGGCCGCTTGGATGTCAGTACGCATCCGTTTTGTGGCGGTGTACCCACTGATGTACGCATTACCACGCGTTACGATGAAAGCGATTTTATGAAAGCCCTGTTTGGTGTAATCCATGAAACCGGCCACGCGCGTTATGAGCAAAATCTTCCGTCGCTGTGGGCTGGGTTGCCGGTAGGTGAGGCGCGTTCAATGGGCGTGCATGAATCGCAAAGTTTATTTTTTGAAATGCAATTGGCGCGCTCGCCGGAATTCACCACATTGTTGGCACCTATGGCGGCAAAGTTGCTCGGGCGTGAGCAAGACGCGGCTTTCAGTGAAGCCAATCTCTATGCGGTAAATACACGCATGAAGCGCGATTTTATCCGAGTGGATGCCGACGAATTAACTTATCCAGCACATGTGATTTTACGCTATGAAATTGAACGCGCATTGATTGAAGGTGATATCGAAGTAGATGACATTCCTGCGCTCTGGAATGAAAAAATGCAGGCTTACTTGGGGCTATCGACTGAAGGCAATTATCGTAACGGCTGCATGCAGGATATCCATTGGGCTGGCGGTTCCTTCGGTTATTTCCCGTCTTATACACTGGGCGCAATGTATGCAGCACAAGAATTTGCGGCAGCAGATCGCGCCATTCCTCAGCTGCGTGAAAAAATTGCTGCGGGTAATTTGAATGAGCTGTTCCAGTGGTTGAAAAATAATATCTGGTCGAAAGGTAGTTTATTAGCGACTGATGAGCTGATGATTGCTGCAACGGGTGAGCCATTGAATGCGCGTTATTTCAAAGCTCACCTTGAGCGCCGTTATTTGTCGGCTGAATAAATGTTAATAATTTTTTGACGCAGTTGTTGGAAGCGATTTATGTTTGTTGGCTTTGATTACGGTACCTCGAACTGCGCTATGTCATTTATTGATAATGACACGGCGCAATTAATTCCACTCTATGGCGATGAGGCGTTTGTTCCGTCAACGCTCTATGCCTTGGAGCGCGCGTTTATCGCCGAGTTAATTGCCGCACAATTGAGCGATGACAATGACAAGCGCACCTTTGCGCAAAGCCGTTCTGCTCTGTTGGGGCAGGCGCGCGCGGAAAAAATCGAACACGATATAGAGAATGTGCGCGACGGCATTTTTTTTGGTAGTGACGCTATTGCACATTATATTGGTGCGCCGGGAGAAGGTTATTTTATTAAATCGCCCAAGTCCTTTTTAGGCGCGAGCGGTTTGCGTCAACAGTCGGTCGATTTTTTTGAAGATATAGTCGCCGCCATGATGCTCAACGTTAAAAACCGCGCTGAACAATATTTACAGAAAAATATTACTCAGGTGGTGATTGGTCGCCCGGTCAATTTCCAAGGCATTAATGCGCAAGAAAGTAACCGGCAAGCGCAAGCCATTTTGGCAGCGGCTGGTAAGCGCATTGGCTTTACGGATATCGAATTTTTATTTGAACCGCTCGCCGCTGGTTTTGATTTTGAAACGCGCCTCACCGAAAACAAAACCGTATTAGTAGTGGATGTGGGCGGCGGTACAACCGACTGCTCCATGGTGCTGATGGGGCCGCAGCATATTCAGAAACTCGATCGTACGCGGGATTTTCTCGGTCATACCGGTGAGCGTATCGGCGGCAATGATTTTGATATCCAGCTCGCGCAAAAAATATTGATGCCGCATTTTGGTATGTTATCAGCCCTAAAAACCGGCCTGCCTATGCCGATCATGCCCTTTGTGAATGCAATGGCGATTAACGATATAGGTGCACAAACGGAATTTTATGATTTAAAAACCACACTCTTGTTGGAGCGATTAACGCGCGAAACCCATGAGTTGGAATTGTTGGAACGCTTTATCACCATGCGCGAGGGTAAGCATAATTTTGCGGTGGTACGCGAAGCGGAGCTGGGAAAAATTGCGCTCTCCTCGCAACCGCAGCACAGCTTTCCACTGGCTTTTGTCGAGAAAAATTTAGCACCTGAATGCAATGCAGAAAATTACGCCGACGTCAGCGCGCAACTCCTGCAAAAAATCGCTGCACTTATCAGCGAAGCAACAGCGCAAGCGGGTACGCAACCGCACATCGTTTATATCACCGGCGGCAGCGCCAAATCGCCGTTAATCCGCAAAGTGATTCGTGCATTATTCGGCGATGAAATCGCGATTGTCGATGGCGATCACTTTGGCAGCGTGGCTGCAGGTTTGGGTGTTTGGGCGAAGCGGGTGTTTGGCTAACTAAACCACCGGCAAAACCTGCAGTTTAGGTGCACAATCCTGATACTAATTTTCCGAGGATCCTATGAATATTTTTCCAAAAGTGGGTGTTAACAATATTAAGTTGGGTATGACTAAAATGGACGTGCAAGCACAGCTAGGTGCACCTGCCAGTATTGATAAACTCGATGAAGAAGAAATATGGGAGTTTGAAACCGGGTTGGAGTTATCGTTTCAGTCCGAAGACAGTTATCGTTTGAGCTCAATAACGGTGATGGCTGATTCAGCGTTGTTGGACTCAAAACCAATTATTGGTATTAGCGAGTCGGAGCTGGAAAATATTTTCCCCGCTTTTAGCTTGGACGAGGATTTTAAAAAAGATGGAAAAAGCTATTTCGCGGATGAGTTGCAAATAATGGCGTGGGTTTTTGATGGTGAGGTATTCAACATCGTACTTTTTCCTGAATACGATGAGCATACAGAGCTGCCGATTTGGCCTAAGTGATTCTAAAAACTGTATTTCTCGGGCAAATGAGCTTTGAGTGAGACTACTACTCTGTACACACTGTTTTAGTCCAATAATTATGCTGCTCTGTGAGACGTTTGTATGAGATGTTTATAGAAGCTTCCTGAGATGCGAAATAAGTTAAGTCGATAACTTTGAGCTAATAATTGGAGTGTTTTATCTTTGATTTGAGTGCATTGTGCA
>CAIOHY010000013.1 GCA_903858205.1 uncultured Cellvibrio sp. | reverse complement strand
TGCCATCAGTCGCGGAATTTACTATCGATAACCCTCTGAGCTTTGGCGAAATTGCGATAACCGGAAATACCAGTGTAAGCACAGTTACTATTACAAGAAGTGGTGGCGCACTGAGTACAAACAACATCTTCATTATTCGTCCCGGCTCACCGGGCGTATACACTCTCAGTAACTTTCAACCCTATATCGTTGCGAATTTGTCTGTTGACTTACCAGCCTATTCAGCAATGACCTATCCAAACACCGCCCAGTTTACGATGACGGCCGTCGATATGCCCGCCTCCGTTAACCTAAACGCGGCCGGCAGCGCGCAGTTTAAAATTGGAGGGACGCTAAGTACATCTGGCGAAGGCACCAAGAATTACTACAGCGGTGCTGACTATTTCATCTATTTGAATCTGAACATTATTTACTGATCCATACTGTCTGACGATACACCCAACCATAAGGGATTCATAAAATGCAAAAAAACACGATAAAACAAATGGCCATGGGCATCCTCATAAGCGTTTTAGCCCAGCAAACGTCTGCCAATTTATTGATTAATCCAACTCGTGTGGCCTTCAGTCCCACCGATCGAACGACCGACGTGACTTTGATAAACATTTCACAGACCACCAACACTTACCGCATCGAATGGTCGGAAAAAAAAGCAAAAACTGAGGGCGGTTACGACGATCTTACCGCAGCAACTGTTGGTGATTTCCCAGTAGCAAGTTCTATGCTTCGCTACTCCCCTAAGCAAGTAACACTGAAAGCTGGCGAACGACAAACCATAAAAATGGCAATACGTCGCCCCCAAGGGTTGGCCAACGGCGAATATCGCTCCCATCTGGTTTTTAAAGCTCTACCGCCGATGGGGCCAACACTCCCGGACAAACCAGAGCCTGAGTCGGCAGGGGCTTCAATGAAAGTCGACATTCTGCTTACCTTTACAATTCCCGTGGTAGTTAAGCAAGGTCCCATCGTCTACAAGGTCGCCCTCGAGGATGCGGCTATCGTTTACAACGCAGCAACTAAAACCGGCAATGTGATCCTGAACCTGTCGCGCAGCGGTACCAATTCCGTGATTGGAAATCTCGATGCCTACTGGACGCCTGTCGGGGGAAGCGAACAACTCATCGCAAAATCGGGAGATTTCAACTTCTGGCCAGAGATTAACAAGGTGAAAGCATCGTTAAATTGGGTTGGCACAAGCTTTGCTCCAACAGATGGAAAGCTCCGGATTGTTTACGAAGGCACGAAAGATTTCCGTGGAATTGTGCTCTTCGATAAAACCATCAACATCAAAGGGAGCATGATAAAAGCATCCAAGTGAGCACCACACGATGGGAAAAAAGCCGGGCAAAACAGCCGTTATCCAGCACCGCAAAACCACCATAACAGTCTGTTTCTTATCGGTTTTTTTTCCACTCAACGCAGTGGCAGCTGACCCTCGCCTCGTCGAAGCCAACAATAATTTACAAGCCATTTTCAAACAAATTAAACAGAAATACGCTGAGCACGATGCGGAACAAGCCGCGCTCGCCGCCCAGCCTGCAGCGGCAGAAATTGCCGCTGCTCCTCTCCCGCAGAGTCATAATTCTGACACCACCAACACTCATTTTTTTGATGCACCGCCATCGACGGACGGTGGCAGCCGTTTTTCGGCCGGTGAAGAACTCATACTCGAAGCCTCAACCAACGGAGTGCCTATCACAAGCCTTTTTGCAATCAAAACGGAAGAAGGCTTTCGACTTGGGCTGAGTGACTTCGTTCAGATTGTTGAATTTCCGATTGTTGTGGATATCGCCAATACAAGCGCAGAGGGATGGTTTCTTAGTGAGGACAACACTTTCAGGATGCCGCGCTTGAGCGATGGCAGACTCGAAGTCAATGCCAATGGAAAAACTTACCACGTAGCTCCTGATGATTACACCGTAGATGAAGACGTTCAACTCGAAATGGCTGATATCGCGCGCTGGTTTGATCTTGGCTACACACTGGATGAGGGTAACTTACTCCTTGCAATCACTAGCCAATCCAAATTTCCTGCTGAGCTACGCTCTGCTCGCTCGGACAACAAAAACATTACGACAGCAGCATCAAAATCAGTACTACCCCTAAAAGAATCAGGCTACAAAGCGTTTTCACCGCCGATGTTTGATGTACAAATGCGGGGGCAGCATATCGAACAGGTTTCTGCCGCGTCGCCGGCGGACCAAAGCACACCACCCTACAAAGACAGCTCAGCCAATTACTCAATACTCGCTAGCCACGACCTCGCTTATCTCAACACCGAACTTTTTTTGGCGGGCGACAATGACGACTCGCTCAAAAGCGCACGTCTTACCATGTCACGGCAATCAGAAAGCGCTGATTTATTAGGCCCCTTGCATGCGACCGAATATGCTTTTGGCGATGTGACACCGGTTAACGCCGGTCTAGGCAGGACACAAAACCTGACTCGCGGTTTAAGCCTGGGGAACACCCCTGTCAATCAGCTGGCGGATAACCGTAAGGTCAACATTACCGGCGAGATCCAAAACGGGTGGGACGTAGAACTCTATCGCAATGGCGTACTGATTGATCAACGCCTCGCCACCAGCGAGGGCCGCTACGAATTTAATGATGTGCAGTTGGACTACGGTAGCAACGATTTTGAATTGATTTTTTACGGACCGCAGGGGCAACGAGAAACCAAAACAGAATCCTACATAGTGGACGGCAATACGGTACTCGCCGGCCAGGGAATGTATCGTTTTTCTTTGGTCGAGGTCGGAAAAACCGTTTTTAACGTTGATCAAATACAGGATGATCCAACTGCTCAGGGCACTATGGCGAGCTCAGTGTTGGATTATGGCGTTACGGATTGGCTAGCGGTAAGTGCGGGCACTTCTATCTTTGAACCCAAATTGGGTGACACGCAACATTTTGTCGCTCTCGGCACCAGCGCAAGTATGGGCCAAGCCGGACTACTCAGTGCCAGAGTGTTGCAAAATCAAGACAGCCTCATATCATCGAATCTTAACTTCCGCACCCGCTTTTGGAATACCTCCTACACACTCGACTACGCTGAAGCCGAGAATGAAACACCTATCACTGGCGATATCACCACAACCAATACTTCCAGTGCGACCATGTCCGGGCAATTATTCATGGGCAGCCCCGTACCCATCAGTTTTCAAAATGCTTGGCAACGTACAGAAAACAAAGAGCAAGGATTGCGTGATGAATATTTTCAAAACGCTATAGGTATCGGCAGCCGCATTGGGTATTTCTCAAACAGTTTGACCTTACAAAAAGACGTCACTGCCAACCCGCTGTTCACACCAACAGATCAACCAATACTGGATGATCAGCTAAGCGGTAGCTTCCAATACCGCAAAAGTTTTGGCCGTTTGCATACACGTCTTTTTAACAGCTATGTGCTGAAGCCTGAGAGCAAGCCACTTGCCTATGGGGGCATCTTAAATTACAGCTGG
>CAIOHY010000012.1 GCA_903858205.1 uncultured Cellvibrio sp. | reverse complement strand
TATTAAAAGAAAGACGCGGAATCCAGGGATTCCGCGCTTAAAAACCAGGCAGCCGTCTTAGGCCGCCTGATTGAGGGGTAATGAACTAATTAAGAACCGTAAGCTGTTTCTTCGTGGGAAGCAATATCCAAGCCTTCGCGCTCTTCTTCTTCCTTAACACGCAGACCAATCACCATATCGATCAACTTAAAGGCGATGAAAGAAACTACACCAGACCAGATCAAGGTGGTAATCACGCCTTGAGCTTGGATCCATAATTGGCTAGCAATTGAGTAGTCGGGGGCAGTTGCGTTAGCAACGTAATCCCAAATACCTGTACCACCCAAAGCTGGGTCAGCGAATACACCGGTTAACATCGCGCCCAAAATACCGCCAACGCCGTGAACACCGAATACATCTAAGCTATCGTCAGAGCCCAAGATTTTCTTGAGTCCTGTTACGCCCCACAAGCAAACTACACCTGCAGCAACACCGATAGCGAGAGCACCCATTGGGCCTACAAAGCCAGCAGCTGGAGTAATAGCAACCAAACCTGCTACGCAACCAGATGCGCCACCTAACATCGATGGCTTACCTTTGAGAATCCACTCAGCGCATGACCAGCCGATAACAGCCGCAGCAGTTGCTAAATAGGTGTTAACGAAAGCCAATGCAGCACTACCGTTAGCCTCAAGAGCGGAGCCAGCATTAAAGCCAAACCAACCGAACCACAAGAGTGCAGCACCAGACATGACATACACGAGGTTATGTGGCTTCATTGATTCTTTGCCGTAACCTAAACGCTTGCCGATTACGAAGGAGCCAACTAGACCAGCGATAGCAGCGTTGATATGAACAACGGTGCCACCAGCAAAGTCGAGAATACCCTTCTGCCACAACCAACCAGCACGAGCTGTAATAGCGTCGAGTGATGCGGCATCTTTGATGTCATCAGGACCAGGCCAGAACCAAACCATGTGTGCGATTGGAATATAGCTAAATGTGAACCAGAGGATCATGAAAACTAAAATTGCAGAGAACTTAGCGCGCTCAGCAAATGAACCAATGATCAAACAGCAAGTAATTGTCGCGAACACAGCTTGGAAAGCCATGAATACATACTCAGGAATACCAACACCCTTTGAGAAGGTTGCTGCAATAGAGTCTGGAGTCAAGCCAGCCAAAAAGAGTCGATCTGTTCCACCGATGAATGCTCCGCCTTCCGTGAACGCCAAACTGTATCCATACAAGGACCAGAGTACCGTTATCACTGAGAAGATCATGAAGCACTGCATACAAATAGACAGTACGTTTTTGCTACGTGTCAGACCGCCGTAGAACAAAGCCAAACCAGGAAGGGTCATCAACAGCACGAGTGCTGTAGAAATCAACATCCAAGCGGTATCGCCTTTGTTTACTGTGTCGGCAGGAGCCGCAGCAGCTGGAGCGGCAGCAGGCGCAGAAACAGCAGGCTTCGCTGTATCAGCAAATACTGGTGCGCTAACCATGACACCGGTTGCGCCGATAGCCATAGCCATCGCGCTACCAGCGATAAGTCGTTTCATCCAAGTTAACATTTTCAACCTCTCTTTAAAGTGCTGACGCGCCGGTTTCACCGGTACGAATGCGAATGACGTGTTCAACAGGGGAGACGAAAATCTTGCCGTCGCCAATCTTGCCAGTTTTGGCGGACTTCTCAATCGCCTCAATAGCTTTTTCTAAGATGCCATCTTCAACAGCAGCTTCGATCTTTACCTTAGGCAAAAAGTCGACAACATACTCAGCGCCACGGTACAACTCAGTGTGGCCCTTTTGACGACCGAAACCTTTAACTTCAGTAACGGTGATGCCCGAAACTCCCACTTCCGAGAGGGCTTCGCGCACTTCGTCAAGCTTGAAAGGCTTGATGATTGCGGTGATTAATTTCATACGTTTCTCCGTTCAGGGAAAGAATTAGAAAGTTTTGGTTAAGGAAACTAAACCGCCGGATTTACCGAGGTTCTTGGCTGGAGTACTTGGTTTGCCATATGCATAG
>CAIOHY010000011.1 GCA_903858205.1 uncultured Cellvibrio sp. | reverse complement strand
GCATCGCCGCGTACAAATTTGCTCGCACCGTCCATTGCGCCGTAAAAATCAGCCTCGGCCGAGACTTCCTGACGGCGTGTCCGCGCCTGATCCTGGTCAATCAAACCCGCGTTCAAATCGGCATCAATCGCCATTTGTTTGCCGGGCATGGCATCCAAGGTAAAACGTGCGCTGACTTCAGAGATACGACCAGCACCCTTGGTGATAACCACGAAGTTGATAATCATCAAAATGATGAACACCACAATCCCGACCGCGAGATTACCGCCAATCACCACGTGACCGAAGGCTTCGATCACCTTCCCTGCCGCGTCACCGCCATTGTGGCCTTCAAGCAATACCACCCGAGTCGAAGCAACATTCAGCCCTAAACGCAACAGGGTTGCGATTAACAAAATCGTTGGGAAAGCGGCGAAATCCAGCGGCCGCATGGCATAGACAGCAACCAGTAAGACCACCAGCGAGAGTGCAATGTTGAAGGTAAAAAAGGCATCAAGCAGCAGCGGAGGGATCGGCAAAATGATCATTGCCAGAAGCATCATGAGCAGAATCGGAATACCCAGATTCCCGCGCCCCATGCCACGGAGCGAGCCCAGCGCCGCTTTGCCGTTAAAACTGTTGAACTGATTAAACGTTGGTAGAGCCATAAGCACGGATTCTTGACAGTGAGGTCATTTTTCCGTGATGTCGCAAGAAGCATACCTATCTGCAAGAACGCGTGTTTTTGGGCAAAAAAAAGGGATACCGAAGTATCCCAAGGAACATTCACCATCCAGCGGTGAAAATCATAATCAGATTGGCGTTATTGAGCCCAAAGATTTTTTAGCAGTGTTGTTTTACGCGGGTCCAAGCCAGTCCAAGTACCCCAAGCGCCCGGATTGGTAACCGGATCATGCGCATGTAAGTACCAGCCGTTGGTGTCCGCAGACTCAGGGTTAACCGACCAATAGCAGGCTTGAATTTTCTTGCGCTTCATATAGGTCACAAAAGCCTCTTGCCACTGACGATCCACTGGCTGGCTGATGTGCGCCCAGAGCGTACGATCATTCAGCGTGTTGCTCTTTTGCGGCCAGTCCATGTTGCCGCCGAACTCGCCCACGATCATTGCATAGCCCTGGTCGCGCAGGTAACCGAAGTGCTCTTCCCATCCAGCTTCCAAACGCGCTTGATTAATCACGATGTTGCATCTTGATTGACCAGCAGATTCACCCTCTAATTCAGCACAGTTTGGCTGCGCAGGATCCATGAATTGCTTTTGCACAAATACCGAAGGCCCGTACACATGTGGTGAGAAGACAACACGGTCTTTTGGAATGTTGATTGGATTCGAACCTGCTTCAAAGAGGTTTTCGCCCCAGTTTGGATTAGAGTCCAAACTACCGTGTGGCACTACATCACGGGTGTTTGGCGAACCATCTTGCGAATTGGCATGGCCGGAAACGCCTTCAACAATAACCAAGAGGTTGGGGTTCACTGAGTTGATCGCGGTGTACGCTTTTTCAGACAGTGTTTTCCAATCCTGCCAGGTGTAATCCCACGGCTCGTTGAAAATATCGATCCCGATGATATTGGTAACACCCAATTTCGACGGCAAACTGGCAATTTCACGCAAATCCGCCAGCCATTTTTGCTCGTTGTAAGCATGGATTGTGGTTACGGTTGATGGGTTGCCGGTTTCTGAACAGGAATACTTTTCACGATCAAAGTCATAACCTGGACGGGTCGCATCCACATAAGGAGGACGTGCATCTATACGACCTGCGCGCCAGCCGATGTAGTTGGAACAGGAGTGAATATCCACCAATACCTGAATACCGTTGCGATCAGCCAACTTGATAAAGTCTTCCATGGCTTGACGGGCATTCGCCTGACGGATGGATTGGTGGTTTTTCAACACCGCACCTATACCCTGTGGATCAGCCGCATTCAATGTTTGCGGAGAGATCGGCAAGCGGATCATATTCATGCCCTGGCTCTTAATCTCGGTCATCGTCTGTTGCAGAGTGCGCCCGGTATTTGCCCACCACATATTGCCGGCATACAGCTCCATAGGAGCGCCGTCCGGGTTAACCGCTGCGTTACGTGGTTCATGTTGGCCTTCCAAGCCAAACCAGTTACCACAGTTGGCAGCAATTGGAGCACCGTCTTTAGTGATCGAGCCTTGCGCGGTTACACGGAATTGGCCTTGGGTAGGTACAGCACTACTGGATTGGCTGGACAGGCTAACGGCCGAACTGCTGGGCAGTATTGAACGCGAGCTGGCCGAGCTGGATACCGGAGTTGAAGAAGGCCGGGCCGAACTTGCGGGCACCAGTACCTCACTGCAGCTCACACCGGGCGTGGATGCATAACTTGCAGTAAAGCCAAAGGTTTGACGCTGACCAGACGCAATATTGCCGTTCCAACTAGCGTTAGATACGCGATACAAAGTCGGGCTAATTTGCGTTGCTACCGCATTCCAAATGCTCAGGTTGCTGATAGGCGCTGTAAAGCTCATGTACACAGACCAACCATTGCGAGTTCCGGCGCCGGAGTAAGCCACGCTACCCTCAAACTGACCACCGCCACCCCAGGAGTTTTGCTGGAGGAATGAGCAACTCAAAGTGCTTGCGACGCTGCTCGGTGCGGAGCTGCTTGAGAGCGGAACCGATGAGCTAGACAAAGGTGTCGATGAGGGCGTACTTGATGGCGTACTTGACGGTCTGCTAGAAGGAATCGCCGAGCTAGAGGTCACCGCTGAAGGTACGCCAAAGACCTGAAATTCCCACAGCGAGTAGCCCCATTGTGTCGCGCGTTGTGTACCGTTCATACGCACATAACGCCCTGTACCGCTCAGGGTTAGATCATCGGTGCCACCGTCGCCATTGGTTACTACCGCGACATTACTCCAGTTGGTGCCATCAGCCGATACCTGGATCTGATAGCCACGGCCAAATGCGGCTTCCCAATTGAGCACAACGCGTGAAATATCGTAGCTAGCGCCAAGATCCACACGTACCCAATTCGCGTCACTGTAGGTGCTTGCCCAACGTGAAGTACCCACACCATCGAACGCTTTCGCCGCATCCCGTGTTGCGTCATCGTTGCTGGAGCTAAGTGCAGGTTTATTTCGCGCTATGTTGGTCGGAACCACGGCGCTGGAAACGCTTGAGCTAGAAGGCGCAGCAGAGCTCGCGGTTATAGGCTGGCCATAGGCTCTCATTTCCCAGAGTGAATAGCCCCATTGCGTACCGCGCGTAATGCCCTGCATGCGCAGGTAACGCCCGGTACCACGCAAGCCGGTCAACTCGTCGGTGCCGCCATCGCCCGCTGCGGTTGAGTAAATGCTTTGCCAGTTAACACCATCTGTAGACACTTGAATTTGGTATGCGCGACCGAAAGCCGCTTCCCAATTCAAAACCACGCGGTTGATTTCGTAGATACTGCCGAGATCGACCGTGAACCAGTTAGCGTCAGCGGCGCTACTCGCCCAGCGCGTCAGAGTTGAACCATCGACGGCCTTGGCCGCTTCAAATCCAGCGCCTTCGCTAGTCGATGCCGTCGCGGTTTTACCACGGGCAAGGTTGTCATTATCCGGTTGGATATTGAGGTCAGAAAGTGTGATTACGCGTGGATCGTTATAGACCTGACGCAGCCAGGCGCGGGTATTCTTGCCCTGTGAATTGACCGATGGATCTTCAACCATGTAAGCCCAGGTCAGGAAGTAAGACCAGGGACGTGCGCTGAAATTGGCGGGATCAGGCAAACGGCCCTCTTCGCCCAAGCCAAACAATTTACCGCTGGAACCAAACAACTGTTGGTATCCAGACCAGGAGTTGGCTTCTTCATAGTCGTAAGAAATGATGTCGACGGTGCCATTACCCGGATACCAGTTTTCTTTGTTGGTACCGTATGAATTCCATACCCAAATGAGGTTATTCAAGCCATGGTGACGGGTGTAGCGGTCATACATAAAGTCCCACAAGCGACGCATAGTGGCGCCGCCCTGAGTGCCCCACCAGAACCATTTTCCTTCCGACTCATGGAATGGGCGCCACAAAATTGGTACGCCAGCGGCCTGAAGGCGCTTCAGCTCATTGGCGACTCTGTCCATATCATTTACCAGGAGGTTGTAGTCCTGCGAGCCTGGATTATTGAGCGCATTAAGAATATTTACGTCAGTATCAAACGTGGTCTTGTCGGTGTAGTAGTCGCAACCCCCTCTTGGAGCGGCCCAATGCCACTGGAATTGCGCAATCCCACCACGCTGCTTTACCCAAGCGATAGCTTTGTCGGTGTCGTTATGGCGGCCAGAGGTATTACCCTTACAGGTCTCGATATTAGAAAAATCGTATCCCATCATCGCGGGTTCTTTTCCGCCGGTATTGTCCTTGATGTACTGCAAGTACCTGTCGTCTACCTGGCCTGAAATGATCTTTTGCTTGTAAACGCTATCCATAAATTGCTTTAACGCACGGGTTTCCGGAGTGGCGTTCGGGTTAACAAGCTGCTGCGCTTGTGCCGACGCTATTGGCAAGGCTGCCAATAACCCGAAAAGCACCGTCCTGCAAAGAGCTGGAGTTTTCATAGGGTGACCTTTTTTATCAATTATTAGATTAACGGCCTGTAACGACTGCCCACATCAAAACAACACGATGAGGTGATACATAGAGCCGGGCTTTTGGTTGATTAGGCATACCAGTGAACGCCTCTTTGAAATAGACCTTCACTTTTTTATTATTTTTAAATTCAAACAGTTAACGCATGAACAGCTCTAGGAGCTTTTTTAAGAACCTGATGGCGCTGCCGAATCCGTCTGGAAACATTCCGTATTCGGCAATAGCGATTACAGTATTAATCTTATTTAGATGTAATCGGTTACTACCAAGCTCTAAAAAAACGCGGCACAGGCCGCGAACTAGCAGTTACAGATATTAATAAGAAGGGAAATTTACGCTAGCCATCTGCGTCAAAACACGTAAATGATTAGTTTTTTGGCTCTTTTACGCTTAGAAATGTGAACTGCAGCGACAATTGTTCGTTAATCAACTTTTCCTGAAGCGTCATAACGGAAATCACGCGGTACAGTAATGTTGCGAGGGTAGCTTGGTTTTTCGCCCTTGCCTTTGCGGAAATTACGCAGCTGGAACACGTAAGCGAGTATTTGTGCGACAGCAAGATACAACCCCGACGGAATTTCCTGATCAACTTCCGTGGTGTAAAAAATCGCTCGCGCCAAAACGGGCGATTGAATGATCTCGATTTTGTGAGCGTTAGCTATCTCCCGGATTTTTAACGCGGTGTGATCACCTCCCTTGGCGATCATCAGCGGAGTATCCATGTTCTCTGGATCGTACTTGAGCGCCACCGAAAAGTGTTCCGGGTTAGTAATGACGACATCGGCCTGGGGGACATTGGACATCATCCGGCGCTGGGCCATCTCCCGCTGCAACTGACGAATCCTTCCTTTTACTTCCGGTTTTCCATCAGTGTCTTTGGCTTCGTCTTTTTGGTCCTGCCGGGACATCTTTAACTTTTTATTGTATTCGTAGATTTGCAGGGGCACGTCAATCGCGGCAATCAAAATGGTGGTGGCCGAAAGCGCGATAGTGGCAAAAATAGAGATTTCCAGCGAGTGAAGAATCGCGTTACCGATACTTTCATCGACCAACCGAAACATATCCTGTGCATAAAATTTCAACAGCCAGATAGTCGCGCCTAAAATGATCAAGACCTTACCCAAGGCCTTTAATAGTTCGATGAGGGCGTTAACGGAGAACATCCGCTTGAGGCCGGCGAGCGGATCCATGCGGCTCAACTTGGGCTCCATCGCTTTGCTGCTAAAGTTCCAGCCGCCTAAGGCGATGGGGCCAACAATGGAGGCGACCAACAAAATAGCCATTAGCGGCGCGATGCTGAAAAGTCCGTCATAAATGGCGCTAGCCAAATGGGCGATCATCGCATTGGGGTCGTAGATGGTTGCGCGATTGAGAATAAAGTTTTCCCGTGTGAGCCCAATCAGTTTTCCCCCCATAAACTCGGCGAAGAAATAGAGCCCCAAAGCCGCGAGCATTAAAACGGCTGTGGTCGTGAGGTCACGGGATCGGGGAATCTGGCCTTCTTCGCGCGCTTTTTCAATCTTGCGCGAACTGGCCTCTTCCGTTTTTTCCTGACTGCTGTCGTCATCTTCAGCCATTGCAATACCTTATGGTGTCAATGCCAAAGTACGCAGCACACCTATGCCCTCTTCCATAATCTCAAAATACACCGGCAGGAAGTTGGCGAGGCTGAACCACATGAGGATAAAACCCAAAATCAGGGTGATGGGGAAACCTACTGTAAAAACGTTCATTTGCGGCGCTGAGCGGCTCATCACGCCAAATGACATATTCACAATCATTAATGACGTAAACAAGGGTAAGGTAATTAACAAGGCAGCACTAAACAGCCAAGACCCCAAATCAACAATCGTCTTA
This sequence comes from uncultured Cellvibrio sp., assembly GCA_903858205.1. GTDB lineage: Bacteria > Pseudomonadota > Gammaproteobacteria > Pseudomonadales > Cellvibrionaceae > Cellvibrio. The sequence continues at coordinate 4,447 of CAIOHY010000011.1, read as the reverse complement.
AAGTGGGCGCTATTCATACCTGCACCGCCAATGGGAAAGGTCGTAAAGCTGTCGATCATTAATTGCAACACCACCAAATGGCCATTACTCGCTAAAAACAACAAGGTGGACACCAGCAAATAGAATTGAGACAAAATCGTCACGCTCACACCGCTCGATGGATCATTCATCGCCGCAAAACCCAAACCCATTTTCATCGCGATAAATTGCCCCGCCAAAACAAATACATGCAGCACTACCTGCATCGCAAAACCCAAGGCAAGCCCAATCAATACCTCTTGAATAATCATCATAAAACCTTGCGCCGATAAAAATGAAACTACCGGTGCTGGCGGCAATACCGGCGCAATCATGATGGAGGTGAACAAGGAGAGGATTATACGAACACGAGCCGGAACCGTGCGCGCTCCAATCACAGGTACAGCAAAATAGAAAGCACTGATGCGCAATAGCGGCCAAAGATACTGACCGATAAATTGCGAGAGCTGCTCTTCACTGATGATGAGTTCCTGCATTGCTTTGGCTTACCCGCTGAGGCCCCGTTTTACCCAATAAGAGAAGGTACGCTCGAAAATAATCGATTAAACAAATCCATAAACTTGGTTAGCAGCCATGGGCCAGCCATCATCAACGTAATAATGGTGACAATCAAACGCGGCAAAAAACTCAGGGTCTGTTCGTTAATCTGGGTCGCTGCTTGAAACATACTCACAATCAATCCCACGATTAAACCGGGGCCAATAATAACCAGCAGCATTAAGATCACCAGAAAAAATGCTTCGGCAAATAAATCCATAACCACTTCTGGAGTCATCATAATAAAGTCTCTGTCATATTCCGTAGCTAGCGGCGAGCGTGCCCACAATCATTGCCCAGCCATCGACCAACACAAACAACATAATTTTAAATGGGAGGGAAATAATAAGAGGCGAGAGCATCATCATACCCATGGCCATTAGCACACTCGACACGACTATATCGATGACCAAAAAGGGAATGAAAATAATAAAACCAATTTGGAATGCGGTTTTTAATTCGCTGATGATAAACGCGGGCACCAAAATGCTGAAGGGTGTTTCCTCTGGCGTTGCTATTGGCGGATGCTTGGCGATACCGACAAACAACGCGATATCTGACTCGCGAGTCTGCGCTATCATAAACGCATGAAACGGCGCCGCTGTTTTTGCCAGCGCTTCTTGCGCGCCTATCTGCTGATTAATGTAAGGCTGGAGTGCATCTTCATTCACTTTATTTAACACCGGTTGCATGATGAACAGCGTTAAAAATAGCGCAAGCCCAATCAAGATCTGATTCGATGGCGACTGCTGCAAGCCCAAGGCCTGACGCAAAATAGAAAACACGATAATGATGCGAGTGAATGAGGTCATCATCATTAACAGCGCAGGCAAAAACGTCAGCGCGGTCATGATCGCGAGAATTTGCAGCGTTACAGTATATTCTTGCGTCCCATCGGGATTGGTTTTTACGGTGAGCGCGGGCAGCCCGGGAATAGCAGGAAGACTGCCCAAATTAGAAGGAGCCGTCTTCGCCAATGGCAAGTTATTCGCCGCCGTATCCACAACCGGTGGCGTCGTGGTTTGTGCAGAGGTAACGCTCGCCAAGAAGAGCAATAAGAGCGCAAGCAAAACTCGCGTAAAGTCCAATGGGTTATCGCGCGCGTTAATCAGCATGGTACTTCCTAGAGAGCAGAATTGTTTTTATTATCAGGATCAGGCGTGGAGGCTAAGGGCGCTTTTTGTTGCAAAATCGCCATTAACTTGCGACTGAACTCAGACGAATTTTCCGTTTTGTTATCCACCACTACGGGTGTTTCAAACACATGCAGGGTGTTAATACTCGTTGAGGTAATTCCCAACAACAGCTGCTGGCCTCCCGCTTCAATCAGCACTATGCGTTCGCGCGTTCCCAACGGCATTGCAGATAGCACCTTAATGTGCGCATTTGCAGAAAAGGCGCCGTGACTAAAACGCTTCACAAACCAGGAGATCGCAAAAATCAACGCGATAATACCCATCAGCGCCAGGGTTACGTTCACCAGATGACGCCCACTCCCAATTTGCGCAGCCGGTGCCGCCGCCTGCGCGTAACTCAGTTGAGTGAACAAGACCAACAACAACGGCAACAAACCTCGCCCTCTAACTGCGAGCCAATTACCCAAGGCTAAGAGGATATTTGTTAACAAGACGAGGTTCATTCCAGTATTCCTAGCGCAATTTTTTAATGCGTTCCGCAGGGCTGATAACATCAGTCATGCGGATACCAAATTTTTCATTGACCACCACCACTTCACCGTGCGCAATTAAAGTACCGTTGACCAATACATCCAGCGGTTCTCCAGCAAGACGATCCAATTCAATTACCGAGCCTTGATTGAGCTGCAACAAATTGCGAATGGTGATTGAGGTGCGCCCTACTTCCATGGAAATAGAAACCGGAATATCCAGAATGACATCCAGATCAGGGCTGCCCGGCGGTTGTTTAAGCACTTCACTTTTCAATTCATCAAATGACACGGCGCTCGCCATGGCTTCATCAACGTCGGCCTGCTCTGCCATCGCAGCAGCCCAATCATCGGCCATGGAATCTTGATCTAAATCGTCATCTGCCATTTTTTCCACCTTTGGTTGCGTTCACGCTTTCTTCTTTCGCGTCATTTTTATCGCCCACTTTGGTGCCCGTAATATTGTAGGCACTGCTGCGGTCAATAAATTCGCGGATTTTCAAACTGAGGTAGCCATTTGTCTGCCCAAGCTGAGTTCTAAACATGGGGACACCATTGGCCGTCAAAACATGGTAGTCAGGGAATTCAATCGGGATGATATCGCCCGCTTTTAAGTCGACAATATCGCGCAGCGTAATATCGCGCCGAACAATATCGCATTCCAAATCTACGCTTGCGGAAAGCACATCTTCACGCAAGGCTTTTTCCCAGCGCTCGTCATGTTCGTCGCTATCGCTCTGCAAACCGGCATCGAGCACTTCGCGAATCGGTTCGATCATTGAGTAGGGAACGGTGATATGCATTTCACCGCCGCCACCGTCTAACTCAATATGAAAAGTACTTACCACCACAACTTCACTGGGGCTGACAATATTAGCGAGCGAGGGATTAACTTCTGAATGAACGTATTCAAAGTTGATAGGGAAAACGGCTTTCCAAGCTTCGGTTAAATCGATAAACGCTTGATTTAATACCATCTGCACTACGCGCAATTCGGTTGGTGTAAATTCACGCCCTTCAATTTTTGCGTGTCGGCCGTCTCCACCAAAAAAATTGTCTACCAATTTAAAAACCAAACGCGCATCTAAAATAATTAATGCAGTGCCGCGCAACGGCCGAAACTTCACCATATTCAAACTGGTGGGCACATAAAGTGTATGAACATATTCACCAAATTTTTGTATCTGCACACCACCCACAGACACATCAGCGGTTCTACGCAATAGGTTAAACATACTGATGCGGGTATAACGCGCAAAACGTTCGTTAATCATTTCGAGCGTGGGCATACGCCCACGAACGATACGATCCTGACTGGTGAGATCATAGGTTTTTACCGTACCCGGTTCGACGTCCGCTTCGGTTTCTATGTCACCGTCATCAACGCCATGAAGGAGCGCGTCAATTTCGTCTTGCGAGAGTAAATCTTGCACAGCGGTTTCCTTATTGCATTACAAAGTTGGTAAACAACACTTGTTCGACATTACCCTTAGGAACCTTTTCAGCATCGGCTTTCGCACTGAGCGCATCCAACTCTTGTTCAAGTTGGCTCTGAATAATCTCCAGAGCTTCTTCGCGCAATGCTTCTTTGCCTTCGTTCGTCTGCAACTCGTCGAACTCTTTGGAGCTAAGTAACATCACCAAACCATTGCGAATAGCAGGCATATGTAACTTCAATACTTCTTCTAATAATGGATCGCGGTACAACAATGTGATTGCCGCCTGCAAATAACGTTGGCGACCATTTACATTAAAGTTAATGGTGAAATTAGGTTTCATTTCATAATAAATCGCCGGCAATAATGTGGACTCAGCGTGTTTTTCTTCCGCAGCGGCTTCACCGGCGGGTGCTGGTGCTGGTGGCGGCGCGAGCACTTTTAACGCGACCACAGTGCCACCCACGGAAATGGCGATCAGTGCGACTGCCAAACCAATCATTAAAAATAATTTCTTTTTCTTTTTAGAGCCTGCATCCGCATCGGCGTTGCCTGCATCGGTTTTTGCTTTAGGGGCTGCCGCCATGTCAAAACTCCGTCACTTTCAAAGGCTAAATGGGTTTCAGCAATACCTATGCCAGTATCGCCTTTGAAAGCTTAGCAGTGGATAGCGGGTTTGCGAGGCTAACTCGGGGGGTTTACGCGTAGTGATCGACAAGACGCATTGAAATAGTTTGCGATATCGCAGCAGGCGTTAATTCATCATCAT
>CAIOHY010000010.1 GCA_903858205.1 uncultured Cellvibrio sp. | reverse complement strand
TCGTAATAGGGGGGGGCGGGATCTATCGAAACTTGAATAGCGACAAGCCAAGCGTTGGCTTGTCGCTATTGGTGGTGTTTATCGTTGATTAGCGTTCACGGCCACCGCGCATTTCGGTGCGGCCGCCGCTTTGGCGCTCTTCGCCACCACCGCGTTCAATTCGCTGTGGACGATCAAAGCGTTCGCTGCGATCAACTTGTTCTACTCGCGGCGTTTCCCTGCGCTCAACTTCCTGAATCTGCGGGCGCTCAAGCGGTTGGGCGCGTTCTACTGATTCTGTCCGTTCGAGCCGTTGAATGGTCGGGCGTTCAACACGGCTCTGTTGTTGCGCTTGTTGAATGCGTGGATCTGCCCGCTGCACTCGTTCGTCCGATTGGATACGCGGTAAATCGGTGCGTTCGATTCGGTTGCTGCGCTCGTTGTTAAGGCGGTTTTCCCAGTTGCGATTCTCATTCTGTTCCGTCTGCTGCCTGCGTTCTAGCTGACGAACATCGCCGCTCTGGCGTTCGGTACGAGTAGCCTGTTCCCGAGTTTCTACGCTGCCCAGATCGCGCCCATGGCGATCATTCATCCGCTCACGCAATTGTTCGGCGCGTGGCTGCGGGTCTTGCATAGCGCGCTCGTTGTTAGCCGTGGCACCGTTAGTAGTGATTTGCCCTGCTTGGCGAGGATCCAGACGTTGCGATACACGTTCATCACGCCCTTGACGTTGTTCGCGTGCAGCATTGGGTGCGATACGACCATTGCCGCGATTCTCGCCAAGGTAGCCACCGCGATTGCCGTTGCCATCGCGTAAGCTGGCGCGATACTCTTGGGTATCGCGATAGCTTTCGCGCGGGCTGTTGAAGCGCTCGCGAGTGTGATTGTCGTGATAGGCAACGCCGCGTCTGTGTACCGGATTGTGGTGCCAGTGTCTCGCATTCGAATAGCGCACTACGCTGCGGCTGTCATAGAAACGAGTATTGTGGTAGTGATGGTGGTCAACCACGACCACGCGACGGTCGCGCCAATGGCAGCCGCTAAAATAAAAGCGAGGGCCTATGTAAACGCGCGGCCCCCAGTAAAAGCCAGACACAAATACGTAACTGCTGGGGTAATCCCAATAAACGGGGGGATAATCCGCCCACCACCAGTTGCCGTAAACCACGCGGGTATCGTAGGCAGGCACGTAGACCACACGTTCTACCGAAGGCTCAATAACGATCGTCTTTTCTTCGCGGATGACACGCACGTGCTCAACCTTATCGAGGTTGCCTGAGGCGTAGGCGCGGTTGCGCAGCTTTTGAATGCTATCCATCACCCGCTCTTCATCGGCGAGAAAGGCGTCCCCAAGCTGTTGGGTCCAATCCAGATCCTCACTCATGCGCTGCAATATATCGGGAAAGGCGACGAGCGCCTTAACACTCGGATCCCAGTCCTGATTGTCGACCGCATTGACGGCATCCTCGCCTTTCAGGCGGCTGTTGTTGCGCGCCCAGCGGTCCGCTTCGACGACCTCTAACGGGTAAGTAGAAGCGATAAGTACGTGTGAGAGCACCGTATCCGGGTAGAGTGCGATGGGGGCGAGCAGTGAATCCAGCTGCGCTTCACTAAAGCTGGCTTGCGCCGCCATAGTGCTATAGCTCGTTTGGTTCACTGCCTGAGTGGTGGTGCAACCCACCAGTAATGGCAGCAGCAGGCTGATCGTTAACGCAAGTTTTGCTGGGCGTTGCAGAAGCTGGCTAGTCATGATGGTTCTCGCTCGGATACCGGTTGTTACCCTCTCAGAGGGCGGAGTGGTGCCAATGGTTCATTTATAGGTGCCCGGCGCTTAACCTGAGCTGAACTGCTTGGCGTGTCTCGCTTGACTAATCAAGTGGTGCCCCGATAATGGCGCACGTTTGTGATACTCATCCAAAACACATATGGCGCATAAACGCCGGGTAATAGAGAGCAGCGCATGATCGATGTGAATTTTCAGTTAAAAGGCAGTGCTATTACCGTAGTGGTACTGGCAATTATCCGCTATGAGCCCAAAAGTTTGTTGGCCGAGCTGAAAGAAAAAATCGTCCAGGCTCCGCAGTTTTTTAACAACTCGCCTGTGCTGATTAATCTCGACCGTTTGGAAAATCCGGAAAGCCTGAAAAAACTCCCGGATTTACTGGCAATTTGCCGTGAACTGGATTTACAACCACTAGGTTTTAGCGGCGTACCTGAGGTATTGTTAGCGGCAGTTGCAAAGACTGGACTGGCCGTGTTGCCAACGCCCAGTGAACGCGCTCTAAAAATACCCAAACAAGAAGCCGCGCCCCAAGCAGTAGAAACGGTCATTGAGCGGGTAGTAGAGACAGTTGTTGAAACCGTTATCGAGGAGCGACTGGTTCAGCGGCAGAGCAAGGTCATCACTCGCCCAGTTCGCTCCGGCCAGCAAATTTACGCCGAAGGTGCCGATTTGATTGTATTGGCACAAGTGAGCGAAGGCGCAGAAGTCTTAGCGGATGGACACATCCATATTTACGGCACTTTGCGTGGCAGAGCGCTCGCAGGTGTAAAAGGCGATGAAACCGCCCGCATTTTTTGTCAGCAGATGGAAGCCGAGCTTGTGTCGGTCGCTGGTAATTTTGTGCTGCAGGATTCACTGCCCAAAGAATTATTAAAAAAGCCGGCACAGGTATCGCTCAGCGGTGAAAAAGTTATCGTTGAAGCCCTTGTCAGTAATTAGCATTATTTTTTTCTCTCTCGTCAGACATTGAATATTTTACAGGAGCCTTCCCTTGGCCAAGATTATTGTTGTTACATCAGGTAAAGGCGGTGTGGGCAAAACCACATCCAGCGCAGCAATCAGCACCGGTTTGGCGATGCGCGGCCACAAAACAGTGGTTATCGATTTTGACGTAGGTCTGCGTAATCTGGATTTGATCATGGGCTGCGAACGCCGCGTGGTGTACGATTTTGTGAACGTGATTAAAGGTGAGGCGACCTTGAACCAAGCGCTGATCAAAGATAAGCGTACTGAAGGTCTTTACGTTTTGCCCGCATCGCAAACCCGCGATAAAGATGCGTTGACTCGCGAAGGTGTTGAAGCGGTTATTAACGAGCTCGCCAAAGATTTTGAATTTATTGTGTGCGATTCTCCGGCGGGTATCGAGCAAGGCGCATTGATGGCGCTGTATTTTGCCGATATCGCCATTGTCGTAACTAACCCTGAAGTATCATCAGTGCGCGACTCGGATCGCATCCTCGGTATTCTGCAAAGTAAATCGCGTCGCGCCGAACAAAGCCTGGAGCCAATCAAAGAACATTTATTGTTAACTCGCTACAACCCAGTGCGCGTGGAAGCGGGCGAAATGCTCAGCGTAAATGATGTAGAAGAAATTCTGGCAATTCCACTGCTCGGCGTGATTCCGGAATCAGAAGCGGTATTAAAAGCCTCTAACCAAGGTACACCGGTTATTCTCGATGAAACTACACCGGCAGGCCAAGCCTATAACGACGCCGTTGATCGTCTGCTTGGTAAAGAAATACCACACCGCTTCCTGGAAGCGGAAAAGAAAAGTTTCCTGAAGCGTTTGCTGGGGGTATAAGCCGTGAGCATTTTTGACTACCTGCGCAAGAAGCGCGCGCCCTCGTCGGCTTCGGTCGCCAAGGAGCGCTTGCAAATTATTGTCGCGCACGAGCGCACCAAACGTAATTTAAGCCAACCGGATTTTCTGCCGCAAATGCAGCAAGAAATTATTGCGGTGATTCGTAAATATATCCACATCGAATCCGATCAGGTCACCGTCAATCTCGATAATTCCGACAACTGCTCGGTGTTGGAATTGAATATCACCTTGCCGGACTAATCGATGTTACTGCTGTGTGTTTGCAGCTAAAAAAAGGGATGCGCTGATTGCGGTGCATCCCTTTTTTATTGCCTAGCGGTTTTTGTGAGTGATTCATGAATCGATTGCAGGCGAATAATTTTGAGAATGACTTATGAGTAATACTTTCCACAATCTACCTGCAGATCAACTAGTGGTGTTCGATTTTGAAACCACGGGTCTTTCGCCCGACATGGGCGATCGTGCAATTGAAATTGGCGCAGTGCTGATTGAAAACGGAAGAATTACTGATCGTTTTCAACAATTGATGAATCCCGGCGTGCGAATTCCTCTGTTTATCGAAAATCTCACCGGTATTACTAATGCAATGGTGAAGGAGTCGCGCACTAACGCGGAGGTGATGAAGGACTTTTATGATTTTATCGCCGGCAGTAATTTGGTTGCCCACAATGCCAGTTTTGATGAGCGTTTCCTGCGCGCAGAATTTCGCCGCATTAAAAAATCATGTACGTTTGGAATTGCTTGCAGCTTGTTGGCGGCGCGCCGTATTTTTCAAAATGCGCCCAATCATCAATTAGCGACCCTCGCGCACTACAAAAATTTGCCCAGCGATGGTATCTACCACCGCGCCTTGGCGGACGCGGAAGTCACTGCGCATTTATGGTTGAGTTTATTGGCTGAGTTGCGCGAGCAGCATGAGCTTGATGAAATTACATTTGGTTTTATGCAGACCCTGACTAAAACCCCCAAGCATCAATTGCGACAGTTTTATGCAAAACACAAAGTAAACATTGCCGTTTAATAATAGTTGTCCGTTAATTTTTCAGGAGTTGTTATGACTACGCACTTCCTTATTGGTGGAAATGGCACCCAATCTGCGCACTTGAATTTACGCATGGCCAACCGCCATGGTTTGATTGCCGGTGCAACCGGTACCGGAAAAACCGTGAGCTTGCAAGTGCTTGCGGAAGGTTTTGCCAAAGCCGGTGTACCGGTATTTATGGCGGATATTAAAGGGGATTTGTCCGGTCTCGCCAAAGCGGGCAAGCCTCATCCAAAAGTTGATGAGCGTTTGCAGCTACTGAATATTTCCGATTACCAGCAGCGCTTGTTTCCCTGCGTATTTTGGGATTTGTACGCAACAAAAGGTCATCCGGTGCGCGCCACTATTTCTGATTTTGGCCCGCTGTTACTCGCGAATTTTTTCGATCTCAATGAAACCCAAACCGGTGTGCTCTACGCTGCGTTTAAAATTGCCGATGATCAAGGCATGTTGATGCTGGATTTAAAAGACCTGCAAGCCATGCTCAACTGGATGAAGGACGAGCGCAAAACGCTGGAGGATGAATACGGTGGAATTAGTGAGGCGAGCATCGCCGCTATTCAGCGTCGGTTGATGATGTTAGAGCAAGAAGGTGCAGATCAATTTTTTGGTGAGCCTGCTTTGGATTTAAATCACCTGATGCAAGTTACTTTGGAGGGCACCGGTGTAATCAATATTCTCGATGCCACCACACTGGTTAATCAACCAAAACTCTACGCTATATTTTTGCTCTGGTTAATGTCGGAGCTGTTTGAAAATTTGCCCGAGCAGGGCGATGCGGATAAACCGAAAATGGTTTTTTTCTTTGACGAAGCCCACTTACTCTTTAATGGCGCTCCAAAATTATTAGTCGATAAAATCGAACAAGTGGTGCGCTTGATTCGTTCCAAAGGCGTGGGGATTTATTTTATCTCCCAAAGCCCCGCCGATATTCCCGATGCAGTTCTTGGCCAGTTAGGCAACCGTGTGCAACACGCACTGCGCGCTTACACACCCAAAGATCAGCAAGCTGTCAGAATAGCCGCGCAAACCTTTCGCCCCAATCCCGCGTTTTCAACTGAATCGGTGATTACCGAGTTGGGGATAGGTGAAGCTCTGGTATCGGTATTGGATGACAAGGGCTCACCCACCGCAGTTGAGCGTGTGATGATTGCGCCGCCCGCATCGCGTATTGGTCCGCTGGCAGATGAAGAGCGAGCAGAGGTAATGGCGCGATCGCCCTATAAAGCGATTTACAATCAAGTGATTGACCGTGAATCGGCCTATGAAATTTTAAAGGGCCGCGTTGCCCAGCAGGAGCAAACGGAACAGCAACAAAAAATTCAGGAACAGTTGCGCGTAGAACAGGAACGTATTTTCAAACAGCAACAAAAAGAGCAAGCCCAGCAGCAAAAGGAACAGGCGCGCTCAGCGGCTCAGCGCAATACCGCGGTAGATGCATTTGCCAAAAGCGCAGCCCGTGCAATTGGCAGCAGCTTGGGGCGGCAAATTGTGCGTGGCATATTAGGTTCGCTGTTGGGCGGGCGACGTTAGTACCGTCCGGGCGAGTTTAATTATCTTTTCTTTAGTGTCACTGTGTAAAACCGATAAAGCGCACCGTTTGTCATTAACCAAACGGTGCGAATTCTTGTGATCTGGTCTATGCTTTTCTAACGACAAATCACCAACGCAATAGTCATAACCATAACAATAAAATTTTAAAAAATACCAAACTAAAAAACATAAACCATCAATTGTTTTAGCTAAGTTGTTTTGCGCCGCGTTTAATTCACTCATTTTATGATGTAGAGCTGCTATGAAATACCTTCCCGCTTTTATTGTGCGTAATATGCTTCGTGCCGCGGTGCTGGGCGCATCGGCTGTGATGCTTGCCTGTGGCGGTAGCGGTGGTGCGAGCACCAATCCACCGCCCTCGTCAAAGGTGGCCGTTGCATCCAGTAGTGCACCGGCCAGTGTTGCGTCCAGTGCTTCGCTCGCATCAGTGACTGCATCCAGTCGTTCAGCGGCGGTATCCAGCCTTGCAGCGGCAAAAATACCCGCGCCCGATTTAACCGCCGATCCCGCTTTACCGATTAAAGGCAGCCCCAACTACACGAGTGCAAAAGATGCCGCGCGCTTTTTGGCTCAGACCACTTTCGGCCCGACGGCTAAAGATATCGATCGCATCGTTCGTATCGGCAAGTCCGCGTGGTTGGATGAACAATTTACTAAACCCCAAACTAAACATCTCGCATTGCTTGATAAACGCTTTGAACAAATCGGCTTTGTAGTTGAGCCAGTTCAAGACGATTCTGACGAGGGATATTTACGCGATTTGCAACGCAGCGATATTTGGTGGGAGGTCGCACTCTGGGGGGATGACCAAT
>CAIOHY010000009.1 GCA_903858205.1 uncultured Cellvibrio sp. | reverse complement strand
CTACAGCATCGCGAGTTGGATTATCAGCTTGGGTGTGAAAGCGAATCTCGCGTGGCAGCTGGCGAGTTCCTCGAAGGGTTGGTGGCGGTTATCGAGAAATCCAGTGATTAATCAAGCGATGCCGAATGCGTGGTTTAAGGGGCAGGGCTTGTATAGCTTGCGAGAGAATTACGAGTTACTAACTTTACAACCAGAACCGCCGTATGCGACCAACGCATGTACGGTGGTGTGAGAGGACGGAGGCCGTGAGGCCTCCTCCTACTCGATCTATTTCATCAATACGTTAGTAACCCTTTAGTTTTATCTCACTCATAGTGGCGGCATCAAATTTTTTAACACGCAGATAGCGCGTGGTTACATTGACAGGGTGACTGGTAAATTTTAAATAGCGGTTTAATGGGTCCATTACAATCACTGCTTGTGAATGCGATGGATCCCCATCAGAAAACTCAACGCGCCCCACTCCATTTGCGTCATAGAGTGTAATTTCTGTCAGCCGGTATTCGCGGCCTAAATCAATAATCGCCGAAACCGGGTAAATGCTCGTCTTCCAACCGGCAAACCAATAATTAGTGGGTGCAGCTGAATGTTGTTCGTCAACTAAAGCTTCGGTATTACCAACATCTCCCGGGAGAATCATCGAAGGCGACAATACTATCTCCCTTGCAACAGCTGCCGAGGTACTTGATTGAGTCGCGCTTGATTGAGCCGCGCTTGATTTAAGTGAACTCGATTGAGTTGATGATTGGCTCGACGATGTGGTGCTTGGTCGGATTGAGCTGCTGCTGATTGAGGATGACACTTTTACCGATGAAGCAATGCTGCTCGCACTTGATGTGGCCTTGATGCTTGAAGACACGGCTATCGACGATGCGCTGCTGGACGAAGTGTCGTAGTTAATTGGAAACAAGGGTTTCCCTTGATCGGAATTTTTTTGTGAGAGCATCCAGTTATAAATATTTTTTTCCGTAGTCGGCAATGCGCTGTGTGTACCATTGTAAACCTCGCGCCAACCGCTATGACCATTGTTAGGCATAAAAGTCGCACGTAAATTATTCGGGCGCAGCGCCGATAATAATGTGCAACTTTTGTTGTTGTAACGGCAAGTGTAGGCAGGATTTGTATACTCAATTGTCGCTTCAGGGCAGCTGGTATTGCCGTTGATAATAGTGCGTAAATTTCCTGCACCCATGTTGCCTGATGCACCGCCTGCAAATCCCCACAGTGACACGTTATTTGCGCGTAGCAAACAAGGGTCAATTCCGCCTGCCGCTTCTATCGCGACTGCGGCAGAGAAATGCGTGGGGTTAGCTGCGATATAATTAAACACGCTGCCGCCGCCCATGCTTAACCCTGTGAGGTAAATACGGTCTGCATCCAGCTCAATTCCTTTGGCCGCCAGTTGTACGGCGCTATCAGAAATAACGCGCCGTATCACATCGGTTGAGAAACCACCGCGTTGCATTGATTGCGGAATAATTACCACCATATTTTCTTGTGGTTTAAATTGGCCATTCTGAATGGCTGCGCCTGGGCCGCCCGCTTGATTTTCTACTTTTATCAAATTAGTTGCGATACCAGTGTAATAGGCATCATCGCGTGTGTAGCACATATTCAGTACGGATGAACCCTGTTCGCCCATGCCATGTAAGAAAATAACGGCAGCATATTTTCCGGTTTTTATTTGCGTGGCGCTGGTGGCGGGTGCATACACATAAAAAGGTACACGCGACATCAATTTTGTGTTGACGCCAGCACTGCACTGAGCACCTTCATGCGACATATATTGAAAGCGGATCATGCTCGATTTTGTTATATAACTGGGCGACTCAGGAAAGCGTGAGTCGATGAGTGCAAGTGCAGAGCAACTGATAAAACCCAGAAGTGCAACGATTAGTTTTTGCATAGTGCTTCGCCTTTATAAAACCAGAATTGAATTTTCAGGAACGGGATCTTCTCTGCCAGTCTCCAATCCATGGATAGCCTGTAGCTGCGAAGCTTATAAGTGAATTTGATGATTTTGTAGGTGTTTGTACAACAGCATTTCAAGCATGAGACTTTTGCACGCATAAAAAAATCACGACGCTATACTAATTTTTATAAATCACGCATGTTGGCACTTAAAAATAGGATTCTTGAATCTAGCGGTGCAGGCGCCATAAAGTTTATTGGCCAGAATGCCGCTCAGATGTGATAGATGTTGATGCTACAGCGCGCACACTATGTATATTGGTAATATGGATTATATTAAGGGTGCGTTAATGACTTTTCGAAGTGCAAGCATGTGTTGATTTTTGGATTATTCAGCTTACTGGCGATCAATAAACGCCATTCTCTCGCGGTAAACGTTTATGGCAATTGAAATCGAGCGCAAGTTTTTAGTGGTGGGCGATGCATGGCGTGCTGCACCGGCAGTGTTTTATTCGCAGGGATATTTGAATCGCGATAAAGAGCGAACCGTGCGCGTACGGATTGCCGGTGATGAAGCATTCTTGACTATCAAAGGCGTGTCGCTTGGTGCGAGCCGCGCTGAATTTGAGTATCCCATTCCCCTGTGGGATGCGCGAGACCTGTTGGCGCTTTGTGAGCAGCCACTGATTGAGAAAAATCGCTGCAAGATCTTGCATGAGGGTTTTGTCTGGGAGGTGGATGAGTTTTTGGGTGAGAACCTTGGGCTTGTTGTCGCAGAGATAGAACTGCCATCGGAGGATACTGTTTTCGCCAAACCGGATTGGGTGGGGGAGGAGGTGACTGCTGATACGCGCTACTTCAACTCCAATCTTTCCCGTACGCCCTATAATCGCTGGTAAATAGGTATTGGCTATTGATTTGATCGGATCAATTTCCTTTGTTAATTGGTTTCGCTTGCTTAGTATGGGCTCATAGGCTTATCGCGAAAAACGTGATTAGCCACCCTATAGGCAAGCGAGGATTTCATCATGGTCAAGACTGCAACATTCGCCGCTGTTCACTTTACTGTCGCTTTTTCGGTGGGTTACGCATTGACAGGTAGCCTGGTTATTGGTGGCACTATGGCCTTGGTAGAACCGGCGATTAATACTGTCGCCTTCTACTTTCACGAACTGGGCTGGAAGAAGTTTGAGGAAAACAAAGCGGTTTTAGAGGAGGCTTTGGCTAATAGTGTTTAGCCGGAGGTGCACAATAAAAAACGGCCAGTAAGTCACCGAGTTACTGGCCGTTTTTTTCAATAATTACTAGGGATTTTGGTTCTCGTCATTCTCTGCCGCCTCAGCTGCTTGCTCGCGTTCCTCGCTACGCCTTTTAATCAAACGACCAAAAAACAAGCCTGCTTCAAATAACATCCACATAGGAATGGCGAGCATCGCTTGGGAAAAAATATCTGGCGGTGTCAGCAACATGCCAACAACAAAGCAGGCGACGATAATGTAGCGGCG
>CAIOHY010000008.1 GCA_903858205.1 uncultured Cellvibrio sp. | reverse complement strand
CGATGATGGATGAGTTATCACACGTTGATGTACTCGACCGTAATGGTAAAACTGTGCGTCAAGAATCCTTCAACTCTATTTACATGATGGCGGACTCTGGTGCGCGTGGGTCTGCAGCGCAGATTCGTCAGTTGGCTGGTATGCGTGGCTTGATGGCTAAGCCAGACGGCTCCATTATTGAAACCCCAATTACTGCGAACTTCCGTGAAGGCTTGAATGTATTGCAGTACTTCATTTCAACCCACGGTGCTCGTAAAGGTCTAGCTGATACGGCATTGAAGACAGCGAACTCTGGTTACTTGACACGTCGTTTATGCGACGTAACTCAAGACCTCGTTGTCATTGAAGATGATTGTGGCGCAACCTCTGGCGTAACAATGAAGGCCCTCGTTGAGGGTGGCGAAATTATCGAAGCATTACGCGATCGTATTTTGGGTCGTGTATGCATCGGAGATATCGTTCATCCAGATACACAGGAGGTCATTGTTCTTAATGACACATTGCTAGATGAAGATCATGTTGATGAAATCGTTGCCCTGGGTATTGACGAAGTTAAAGTTCGCACAGTGCTGTCGTGCTTAACCCGCTTTGGTTTATGCGCTAAGTGCTACGGACGTGATTTAGGTCGCGGTGGTTTGGTCAACGTTGGCGAGGCAGTTGGCGTGATTGCTGCTCAATCGATCGGTGAGCCAGGCACACAGTTGACTATGCGTACCTTCCATATTGGTGGTGCTGCGTCACGTGCTTTGGTTGCAAGTAATATTGAAGCCAAGTCAAATGGTGCATTGAAGTTCTCAGGCACGATGCGTGTTGTGAAGAATGCGAAGGGTGAGCAGATCGTGATTTCACGCTCTGGTGAAGCCTTGATCGTTGATGACAATGGTCGTGAGCGTGAGCGTCATAAAGTGCCTTACGGTGCAACTCTCTTGTTAAAAGAAGATGCTGCAGTCAAGGCCGGTGCAAGTTTAGCAACATGGGATCCATTAACGCGTCCAATCATTTCTGAGTACGCAGGTATTGCTCGCTTTGACAACGTTGAAGAGGGCGTTACTGTTGCTAAGCAGGTTGACGAAGTAACCGGCCTTTCCACTTTAGTGGTGATTGACGGTAAGCGTCGTAGTGCTGCTAGCAAGGGCGTTCGTCCGATGATCAACTTAGTTGATAGTAAGGGCGGAGAAGTGATGATTGCCGGCACAGATCACCCAGTAAACATTGGCCTACAAGTGGGTGCTTTGATTACTGTTAAGGATGGTCAAAAAGTTGAAGTTGGTGAAGTATTGGCGCGTATTCCAATCGAATCACAGAAGACTCGCGACATTACCGGTGGTTTGCCACGCGTTGCTGAATTGTTCGAGGCACGTTCACCAAAAGATGCTGCTGTATTGGCTAAAGTAACTGGAACTGTTTCCTTCGGTAAAGAAACCAAGGGTAAGCAACGTTTAGTTATTACTGATATGGATGGCGAAGCTAACGAATTCTTGATTCCTAAAGAGAAGCAAGTTCTCGTTCATGACGGCCAAGTTGTGAATAAGGGCGAGATGATTGTGGAAGGCCCTGCCGATCCGCATGACATCTTGACACTCAGAGGTATTGAAGAGTTGGCGATCTACATCGTGGACGAAGTTCAAGACGTTTACCGTTTGCAAGGCGTGAAGATTAATGACAAGCACATTGAAGT
>CAIOHY010000007.1 GCA_903858205.1 uncultured Cellvibrio sp. | reverse complement strand
TGCGCCTGAAATAATAAATCTTATATTTGTCGCCTTGTGCCCTTTTCTCAGGTTACAAAGCTAATAATTAAAAATCCTACGTCCTGCTACCGTCTGGAGAACTACGATGAAAACCCTCAAAGGTCCCGCCATCTTTTTGGCCCAATTTTTAGGTGATACCGCGCCCTTTAACAGCCTCGATGCCATTGCCGGTTGGGTGGCAAGTCTGGGTTTTAAGGGGGTGCAAATTCCCACTTGGGACAAGCGCGTATTTGATCTGGAGCAGGCGGCGAAAAGCCCGGAATACTGCGCCCAATTTCAGGCGACCTTGGCGAAACACGGTTTGGTGGCGACGGAATTGTCTACCCATTTGCAAGGCCAGCTTGTCGCTGTGCATCCCGCTTACGATGATATGTTTGATGGCTTTGCGCCCGAGTCGGTGCGCGGCAATCCCAAAGCGCGTCAGGCTTGGGCGGTCGAGCAATTACTCTTTGCTGCGCAGGCGAGTAAAAATCTTGGTTTGAAAGCGCATGCGACTTTCTCGGGCGCCTTGCTCTGGCCCTATTTGTATCCCTGGCCACAGCGCCCCGCCGGTTTGGTGGAAAAAGGTTTTGAAGAACTGGCAAATCGCTGGCTGCCGATTCTGGATGCGTTTGATAAAGCGGGCGTTGATGTCTGCTACGAAATCCACCCCGGTGAAGACTTGCATGACGGCGCGACTTTCGAGCGTTTCCTCGCGGCAGTAAATAATCATCCGCGCGCAAATATTTTGTTTGATCCTTCGCATTTTGTTTTACAGCAGCTCGATTATTTGGCGTTTATCGATCGCTATCACGCGCGCATTAAAATGTTCCATGTGAAAGATGCGGAATTTAATCCGACTGCGCAGCAAGGCGTGTACGGCGGCTTCGAAAGTTGGGTTGATCGCGCTGGCCGCTTCCGTTCACTCGGTGACGGCCAAGTGGATTTCAAACAAATTTTTTCCAAATTCGCTGCATACAATTACGACGGTTGGGCAGTGCTGGAGTGGGAATGCTGCTTGAAGCATCCGGAAGTGGGTGCTGCAGAAGGCGCACCGTTTATTCAGCAACATATTATTAAAGTGACCGAGCGCGCCTTCGATGATTTTGCGAAAAGCGGAATTGATGAAGCCAAGAATCGCCGAATCCTCGGCTTATAAAAAGTATCGTAGAATTTTAGGTCTGTAAAAATAAGGAAAAACACTATGACAACTCCAAGAATTCGTTATGCCATGGTCGGTGGTGGTCGCGGAGCATTTATCGGTGCGGGGCATCGTATCGCCGCGCGTATGGATGACCGTTTTGAATTGGTGGCCGGTGCGCTCTCTGCGAATCCCGAAAATGCTAAAGCTTCTGCAGCCGATTTACATATCGCTGCCGATCGCGCTTACACGTCGTATGAAGAAATGTTGCGCGTAGAAAAAACGCGCGCCGATGGCATTCAAGCTGTTGTTATTGTGACGCCGAATCATATGCACTTTCCCGTTGCTAAAGCGTGTTTGGAAGCGGGCATTGAAGTGATTTGCGATAAGCCGGTGACGCGCACCTTGGAAGAGGCGCTGGAGCTTGAGCAGCTGGTTAAAAAGAGCGGTTGTTTTTTTGCGCTCACGCATAACTACAGCGCTTATCCCTTAGTGCGTTACGCGCGGGAATTAGTCGAGCAGGGCAAACTCGGCAAAGTGCGTGTGGTGCAGGTGGAGTATCCACAAGAGTGGCTCACCGAAGCGGCAGCGGACGACAACAAGCAAGCGTCATGGCGCACTGATCCGGCGCGCTCGGGTCTTGCCGGTTGCTTGGGCGACATTGGCACGCATGCATTTCAGCTTGCGCGTTTTATCACGCAACAAAAACTCAGCGCAGTGAGTGCGGATCTCACCAGTTTTGTCGATGGCCGTTTAGTGGATGACAACGTGCACGCATTGTTGCGTTTTGATGGCGGTGCCAAAGGTATGTTGTGGAGCAGCCAGGTTGCGCCAGGTTGTGAAAATGGTCTGCGCATTCGTATTTATGGCGAGAAGGCCGGCATCGAGTGGGCGCAGGAAAACCCGAATGAATTGTGGTTTGGCGAGTTAAATAAACCGCGTCAACGCATCACTCGTCGCGGTGATATCGGCAGCGAGATTGCCGCGCGCGGTATGCGTACACCGGGTGGCCATCCAGAAGGTTATCTCGAAGGTTTCGCGAATTTGTATAAAGATATTGCTGACATTCTTATCGCGCGTCAGCACGGCGAATCGCACTTCTTGCAAAACTGGGTGCCGAATATCGATACAGGTGTGGAAGGTATGCGCTTTATTCAAGCCGTGTTAACCTCCTCGCAGCGCGATGGTGTTTGGACCACACTTTCCGACTAGAAAACAAATAGGTTAATAATAAATATTGCGAGGTGTTAGATGTCACAGATTGATGTTCGTCGATTATTGCTGATTGGAAATTTGTCGATTTTTTTGATCGGATTAGGGTTCGCAGTTCGCACGTCTATTTCAGGTAGTTTGCAGACGGATATCTATTCTGTACTGGATTTGGCAAATTCTGCTGGGCGAGTTGGAGAGGCGCTGGGTTATACATTTTTGGGCTTCGCGTTTACCTTGTTGTTTGGCAGTGCTTTGGTCGATTGGATCGGCGCAAAAAAGATGTTTCTATTTTCTGCATTCAGTTATTTGGCCGGTAGTGGTTTGATTTTAGCGGCATCACTTATGCCGGTTACGCCTTTAGTCGACACTCTGGTTGTCGCAGGTTTAATGTTGACCGGTCTCGGGTGGGGCGCTGTTGAAGCGGCATCGAATCCTATGGTCGCCTCAATTGATCCGGCAAACAAAGTACATCGCTTGAATGTGTTGCACGCTTGGTGGCCCGCAGGCATT
>CAIOHY010000006.1 GCA_903858205.1 uncultured Cellvibrio sp. | reverse complement strand
CGGATCGATTCGCGCGCGCAGAGCTTTACCCTTTGGCAAAACGCATGGATGACGAGGAATGGTGGCCTACCGAGGTCTTTCCGCTAATGGGTCGAAACGGGTATTTCGGTATTACTACGCCACCTGAAGTCGGAGGTTCAGGAGCAGACCTATTCACGAGCGGTTTAATTTTGCAAGCTTTTGCACGCTGGAATCATGCTTTGGCCCTGTCTTGGGTCTCGCACGAAAACCTTTGTCTGCACAACATCCTTCGCAATGCATCCCCTGAGCAGATAAACAAGTACGTACCAAAAATGTGTCGAGGCGAATCAATCGGCGCTCTAGGATTAACAGAGCCTGGTGCAGGATCAGATGCACTTGGTTCAATGCGCACTACCGCCACACTGGACGGAGATCACTACAAGCTAAACGGCAGCAAAATATACATTACCAATGGCCCAGTAGCTGATGTACTTTTGGTTTATGCAAAAACAGACCCGCATCTCGGTTCGAAGGGTATCTCTGCATTCATAGTGGAAAGTGTATTTCCAGGTTTTAAAGTGGCCCAAAAGCTTGTCAAAATGGGATTTCGAGGCAGCCAAACGG
Source organism: uncultured Cellvibrio sp. (assembly GCA_903858205.1). Taxonomy (GTDB): domain Bacteria; phylum Pseudomonadota; class Gammaproteobacteria; order Pseudomonadales; family Cellvibrionaceae; genus Cellvibrio. Next base: position 1,157 of record CAIOHY010000006.1, on the reverse strand, counting down.
CAGAGTTGGTGTTTGAAAACTGCCGTGTCCCAGTAGCTAACCGTATAGGCGAAGAGAACACAGGCGTCAAAGTCTTGATGAGCGGATTAGATCTTGAGCGCGCGATGATTTCGCCAATATGTTTAGGCATAGCTGAGCGAGCGTTGGAACTTTCAATGGATCACGCGCGTACACGAGAACAGTTCAAAAAGCCGATCGCCAGCTTCCAGATGGTTCAGGATAAGTTGGCAAAAATGTACGTATGGGTCGAGTCCATGCGGCTTTTTACCTACCAGGCCCTTCGTGCCGCTTCCGCTGTGGGCGATCATGGCGAAGCAGGTAGAGGTGATATACACAAAATCACAGCAGCTTCCGTAATGATGACCGCAGAGACTTTGAACCTAGTGCTCAACGAGGCAGTGCAAATTCACGGGGGTACCGGCTACATTTGGGAGTCTGAAATCAACCGTCTGTATCGCTCCATCAAGTTGCTTGAAATTGGCGCCGGCACGACTGAGGTGCGTAAGCTGATCATCAGCGGCGAAATGCTGAGAAATCAATGAGTACCGAAGACGTCTGGGCAACACCTACGGTATACCGAGCAAACCTTTTTGACGGTCAGAACGTGCTTATCTCGGGTGGGGGGACTGGCATTGGGCGAGCAGTAGCCGCACTAGCCGCACGGCTGGGTGCCAACGTAATCATTTGCGGTCGGACATCTGAGAAGCTGCAGCGCGTTTGCGAAGAAGCGCATCAGCGCGGCTTTTGCATACATCCGATAACCACGAATATTCGCGAGCAAGAACAAGTTGATGAGTTGTTTTCCGTAATTGGAAAAGAACATGGGCCTTTGGCAGCTGTTGTAAATAATGCGGGTGGCCAATATCCCCAGCAAGCTATCGATTTCAGCATCAAGGGTTGGAAGGCAGTAGTAGATACAAATCTCCACGGTACTTGGATGATGATGCAGGCGGCCGCTAAACACTGGCGATCTATGGAGGCCGAAGGCAATATCGTGAATATCGTGGCCGTAGTGGACCGTGGCATGCCTGGTATTGCTCACACCGCGGCAGCAAGAGCTGGCGTCATCGCGGCATCGCGCACAGTTGCTATTGAATGGGCGCCTCTGCGTGTACGAGTTAATTGCCTCGCTCCAGGCTTAATTGCCAGCTCTGGAT
>CAIOHY010000005.1 GCA_903858205.1 uncultured Cellvibrio sp. | reverse complement strand
TGCCTACACCAACTCCCGGTCAAGTTGTCGAACAAAAACCCGTGGTTATTCCCTCCGCTCCGCAATTGGCCGCTACCGGTTTTATTTTGGTTGACGCCACCACCGGCAGCATTGTTGCCGAAAACAATGCTGAGCAACGTTTGCCTCCTGCCAGCCTCACTAAAATGATGTCCAGTTATCTGGTCGTCGATGAAATTGAAAAAGGTCGTATCACGGAAGATGCGATGGTGAACATCAGTGTAAAAGCCTGGAAGATGGGCGGCTCGCGTATGTATGTCAAAGAGGGTACGCAAGTATCTGTTATTGATTTGTTGCGCGGCGTGATTATTCAATCGGGTAACGATGCAACGGTTGCCCTCGCGGAATATGTGTCCGGCAATGAAGATGCCTTTGTTGATAAGATGAACCAAACTGCAGCGCAGATGGGTATGGTGAATACCCATTTTGAAAACTCAACCGGTTGGCCCGCAGAGGGGCACCTAACCACTGCAAAAGATTTGGCAGTGCTTGCACGCGCCATTATTAATGATCACCCAACTCACTATCCGATTCACGCTGAGAAATATTTTTTCTACAACAATATCCGCCAACCAAATCGTAATCTGTTGCTATTCCGCGATGAGACTGTCGATGGCTTAAAAACCGGTCACACAGAAGAAGCGGGTTATTGTTTAGTGGCATCATCCAAACGTGAAAATACCCGTTTTGTTGCGGTAGTCATGGGTACTGAGAGTGAAAGTGCGCGTGCCGCTGAAACACAAAAATTATTGGCGTATGGTTTCCGCTACTTCCAAACCACGCAGCTGTATCAGCAGGGGCAGCAGGTTAGCACCTCACGCGTATGGGCAGGTAAAGCTCAGGAGGTGACTTTGGGGATTCCGAATAATATTGTGTTGACCTTACCCAAAGGTCGCGAGCAATCCCTGCAAGCAAAAATGCATATCAATGAAATTATTAAAGCGCCGATCGCTATTGGACAAGAGTTGGGCAACCTTACGGTAGAGCTGGATGGCCAATTATTAGTGAATACCCCAATTGTTGCCTTGCAGCCGGTCGAAGAGGCAAGTTTTTTTGCGCGTTTGCTCGATAATTTGAAATTATTCTTTCGCAATTTATTCAGCTGATCGTTAGAATCAATCCGTTGGTGGTTGCCTTGTTTGGGTGTGCAGGCAACTACCCGGAACCTCTGAGTCCCTCCCTTCCTATTCGTTAAGGATTGATTGGCTTCAGCAATTCCGCAATACAGGTATTGCTGTTCCAGTTAACTCCTGCCTTGTTTTGAATTGTTGATGTGCTGCGTTGAAGCGGCTCAGATGTTCTTATCAACTTTATCACCAATAACAAATCAAGGAGCTTTTTGTGTCTACTAATCCCTACCAAACCCCCGAAGGTCAATTGACCACCGATGATCAAGCCGTTGGCGAGATCAAGTTTTTTTCTCCATCATCACGTATTAACCGTCTGCGTTATTGGGCTCACGGTGCGTTATTTGCGATAGGTTTTTACGCGATTTTGGCCGTCGGTGGCGGCCTGTTTGCATTTGTGTCTCCTTGGGTGGGCGTGCCAATTATGGCTGTTGCCTATATAGGATTGATGGTGTTTAGCGTTATTGTGATGATCCAGCGTTTGCACGATTTGAATAAAACTGGTTGGCTGTGGTTGCTTGCGTTAGTACCTTTTGCAAATATTTATTTGCTCATTATTTTGATTTTCTTCAAAGGTACTCCAGGTCGCAATAATTACGGCTTGCAAACTCCCCCTAATAAAACCTGGCATTGGGTTGTAGCACTTGGTTTCCCGGCATTGGCATTGGTATTGGTGTTGGCGTTTGCGTTGCCTGCCTACAACCAATACATGCAAGCAATGCAACAGGATTTCAGCGGCCAGTACGACCAATCACAAACGGATGCGTACCCAACTGAATACACAGAAGAGGGTGCAGTTGAAGATACCACCTACAGCGATGAAACCGTTGAAGAGGGTGTGTCATATGAATCTGTAGAAGACGAAGTAATCGAAGATGACACGATTGATGCTGCAGAAGCAGAAGTGATCGAAGCAACTGAATCAGAAACTCCGCAATAAATTATTTCTGGTTTAAAAAATAAGGCAGCTTCGGCCACTGCTGTCCCACAGTTTGTAGATAAAAGAAAAGCCTGTTTCCAAGTTGATACAATGTGAGTGCGACCACACACTGTAAAACAAAGGAAAACAGGCTTTGTCACATTCTAACACCG
>CAIOHY010000004.1 GCA_903858205.1 uncultured Cellvibrio sp. | reverse complement strand
GGGTTATCATTCACATATTCAGCCATCTTTTGAGCATCGTTGATGCGTCCCGAACCGGCATTATATGCTGCCAACGTGAATTTTATCCTGTTTTCTTCACTCAAACCGTCATTCCCAAACTGCTTGTACAAGCGAGAAAGGTAGTACACTCCTCCCCTGATATTTCCATGGGGATCTTCAAACGATGCACTATCCAGTCCCATTTGTTCGGCAAGCTCCGACTGAGTTGCCGGCATGATCTGCATAAAACCTTTGGCAATTTTACTGCCTTGAATAATGTCTCACTGGATTTTCCTACCGGTGAATTAGTCGCCCTGCTCGGCCCATCCGGCTGTGGTAAAACAACGCTGTTGCGTATTATCGCCGGGTTAGAAAACCCCGATGCGGGCAGTGTGCACTTTCATGGTGAAGACGCTACCAATGTGCATGTGCGTGAACGCAATGTAGGTTTCGTATTTCAACACTACGCATTATTCCGCCACATGACTGTATTCGATAACGTCGCCTTTGGTTTGACAGTTCGCCCAAAAGAGACGCGTCCAACTAACGACGCCATTAAAAAACGTGTGCATGAATTATTGGAGCTGGTGCAGCTGGATTGGTTGGCAGATCGCTATCCACATCAACTATCTGGTGGCCAACGCCAACGTATTGCGTTGGCACGCGCGCTGGCAGTTGAACCAAAAGTATTATTGCTCGACGAACCCTTTGGTGCGCTCGATGCGAAAGTGCGCAAAGATTTGCGCCGTTGGTTGCGCCGCTTGCACGACGAATTGCACATCACCTCCATCTTTGTAACTCACGATCAGGAAGAGGCAATGGAAGTGGCCGATAAAATCGTCGTGTTAAACAAAGGCAATATCGAACAAATAGGTTCACCGGATGATATTTACAACAATCCCGCCAGCCCATTTGTGTACGATTTTATTGGTCAGGTGAATTTATTCCACAGTCGTGTTGATAACGGCTGGGCGCACATTGGCGATTACAAATTACCTGCACCAGAACACAATAGCGTATCGGATCATGCAGCAATCGCTTACGTGCGTCCGCACGATATCGAATTGAGTGAAACACACAGCGAAGGTGCGATTGCGGCGCGGGTTGCGCATGTCAGTACCGCAGGCTCGGTTTTGCGCATTGAGCTGCTGCATCAACTCAGTACAGATGCCTTGCATGTGGAATTACCGCGTGCACAGGAACGCAATTTAAATCTGTCAGTGGGCGCTGCGGTTTATGCAAAACCCACTAATTCAAAAATATTTTTGCAGAAGTAGTTTTTACAGCGTGGTCAACGCCAAAGCACCACCCGCAAAAATGAGTGCCCCGCCGGAAATCCAGTTAAACCAGCGCTGGTGCTCCGGTGACCTTAGCCAGCGCATAATGCTGCGCCCGCCGATCGCGTAAATGCTCATCCACACAAAATCCATCGCCAAAAAAAATCACCGTTAGTAGTGCAAATTGCGGGGGCATGCTGCGGTGGATATCGATAAATTGCGGAAAAAGCGCGCCGAAATAAATCAGCCCTTTGGGGTTGGTGACGGCGACGATAAAGGCCTTGCTGAATAAGTGGCTACTGCGAATCTGGCGCGCTTCCACATCCACATTGAGTGGCGGTGCGAGCGCAAGTTGAATGCCCAGGTACACCAAATAGGCGGCGCCTATCCATTTAATGGTGTGAAAAATCCATTCCGCTTGTTCGACTAATAATCCCAATCCCATCGCTGATAACAACATCAATACCAAATTACCTGCGCTGGCACCCAGCATCGTAAAGGTGGACTTGGCAAAGCCGTAGCGCCCCGCATCAATCATGCAGGCGAGCATCACCGGGCCAGGGCTGGCAGAAAGTACCAGAGTGATGGTGGTAAACAGCCAGAGTTGTTCGAGCGGCATAACAGTGTCCAAAGGCGGGGAAGCGGGAGTTTAGCAGAGCGTCCTGCGGCGCCGTTAAACTCTTCTATACTCAAGCCATTCAATATTAGTGAGCGAAGGGTGGGTTATGGCGAGCAATAGTATTTCCAATGCCATCAAGGTACTTGAGGACTTGTTGGGAGGATTGGATCAGGCCTATTGGGAGGCCAATAGTTTGGATCGCAAAGATTTTTTTTACGATTTGATTAGTGCGCTGCATGCAGAATTGTCGGAGCTGAGCAAATTGAGCGTGCAGGATCATCACCTGGATTATGAGCCGGTTACCGAAGAGTTTCGTGCGGTACGCCCCAAGCTGAGCCGCCTGCGCAAATTGGTCGATGATTTTGCGCTGCGCTCGACAACTGCTTTGCGCTTGGAGCACCTGATCAATGAGGCCATGGTGCTGATGGGGCGCGGTGGGCCGGTTTAGTTTTTTTATAGCCTTTCCTAATCAGTTTTGCGCGTTTAGCACCAAATAATTTAAGCAAGGATATAAAAAAACTGGCAATGGGTGAAATCTGGTCAATACTAAAACTACCGGCAACGGTTTCTTCCTTGGGCACAGCGTTAGTGGTTGGCTCGTAGATTTTGGAAGCGTGTACAGTTGCCGATGGGTTTTTTCTTAGCCCGGTTGGAATTCCCCTTTATTTGTACTCTAGTATGGTCTTGGCCGGCATCATTTTGATGCCGGCTTTTTTTATTGTTTTTTTTCTTTGCAGTGGCCGGTAACGGAACGACCCTTATAAAAAGATATTATCGTCGCCTGGAAAAATGCCTGCTTTTACGTCGGCGACATATTTTTGCATTGCGCCGGGAATATCTTTGGCTTCCAATAAAAAGTTTTTGGAAAATTTCGGCGGTTGTTCGGTGAGGCCCAGAATATCGTTGATCACTAATACTTGCGCGTCTGTATCGCGGCCAGCGCCTATGCCTACAGTAGGTATAGCGATTTCTCGCGTAATACGCGCGCCTAGTGCGGCGGGCACACATTCCAGGACTAATAAATCGGCACCGGCATCAGCGAGTAATTTTGCGTCGGCGAGAATTTTTTCTGCACCTGCTTCATCGCGCCCTTGCACACGGAAGCCGCCAAATTTATTGACTGATTGCGGCGTTAAACCCAAGTGCGCACACACAGGAACACCGCGTTCAGCGAGCATGCGTACGGTTTCTGCAAGCCAGGCCCCACCTTCGAGTTTTACCATCTGCGCACCGGCTTGCATGATGCGTGTGCAATTGCGCATGGCTTCGTCGGGTGTGGCATAAGTCATAAAGGGTAAGTCGCCGATAATCAGCGATTTTTTATTGCCGCGTGCCACCGCTTCAACATGATAAATCATCTGCTCCATAGTGACGGGGATGGTGCTGTCATAGCCCAACACTGTCATGCCGAGCGAATCGCCGACCAATACCACTTCGACGCCGCAACGCTGCGCCATGGCGGCCATGTGTGCGTCATACAGTGAAATCACCACAAATTTTTCGCCGTTGGCTTTTAACTTGTTGAGCGTATTGATGGTGACATTTTTAGTGAGCGCGGTATTCGCTGTGGAGGTGCTATTAATTGTTGAATAGGGCATCGCAATTCTCGCTGCTAAAAATAGGTGTTATTGATGCGATTGAATTAAATTACTGGCACAGGATTGTAGTAGTGACGACCGCTTTTAACGGTGAGTATGTATTCCACCAACTGTTTAAAATGATCTCGGTTTTTGGCGAGATTTAAATCTTTGGCGTTTACGATCAGGAGTGGTGCGCCGTCATAGAAATGGAAAAATTCAGTATAGGCGTCGTTAAGCGCTTTTAAATAATCGACGGTGATGTATTGTTCGGCGCTAATGCCGCGTTGGCGAATGCGGTCGAGCAATACATCGAGCGGTGCCTGCAAATAAATAACTAAATCCGGGCGCGGCGCATTGATCACAAGCTTATTGTATACCTGGCGATAGATGTTAAGTTCGTCGTCGTCGAGTGTGGTGCGCGCAAAAAGTTGATCTTTCTCGATTAAAAAATCCGCCACTCGCACCGGCTCAAAAATATCGTCTTGCCGCAGACTTTGCAGTTGGTTAGCGCGCTGAAATAAAAAGAATAATTGCGTGGGTAGTGCGGTGGATTTAGGGTCGCGATAAAAGCGCTCCAAAAAGGGATTTTCTTCTGGTTGTTCCAGCAGCATATCGTAATTGAATAATTGCGCGATATTGCGCGCCAGGGTGGTTTTGCCAACGCCGATACAACCTTCTACTGTGATATAGCGCGGCAGTTTGACGTTGGTTAAATCCAGTCCGAGTTCTTCAAACACAGGGTTCACGGCAACTCCTTGAAACAGATTTGTTAAGCGGGCGATGACAAGCGCTGGAGTCCGTCGGCCGGACAGCGGCTGAGCAAGTCCGCGAGCGGGGTGCCATCGGGCAATTGCAAATTCGGGGTAATGTCCGCGAGCGGGTAAAGCACAAAACTGCGCTGGGTGAGATAAGGGTGAGGCACGGTAAGACGTTCCTCCCCGATGATCTCGTCGCCATAGAGCAGCAAATCAAGATCCAGTGTGCGCGGGCCCCAATGTTGGATGCGCACTCTTTGGTGTGCCTGTTCGATGGCTTGCAAGGCATCCAACAGCGCGAGGGGCGCGAGCCGGGTATCAAGCAGGGCAGCGGCATTTATGTAATCTGGTTGCTCAGGCCCAACGGCGCGGCTGGAATAAATTGCCGAGCGCGCCAACAGCGAGGTATTCGGAATTTCAGCAAGCTCATCGAACGCGCGTTTTACCTGCGCGAGCGGGCTCTCCAGATTGCTACCCAGACCTATATAGGCCAGTGCCATGGTTTATTCATTCCCGCCGGGTGCGGAATCGGTTTTGGGTTTGCGCGGGCCACGGCGACGGCGCGGCTTGCTCGCGACCTTGGCGCTGCCCTGTTTGCCGATATCCTTGACCATCTGCTCGCGTTCTTCGTCATTCGCGGTTTGGTAATTCGTCCACCAAACGCCTAGACCATCGAGTTCTTCGCCCGCGGCTTCACGCATTAGCAAAAAGTCATAGGCAGCGCGGAAGCGGGGATGATCAAGCGTGCGCAGGGCGCGCATACCCAGGCGGCTAGGCAGACGCTGCTGCAGATCCCAAATCTCGCGCATTGGGATCAAGAAGCGCTTGGGTACTGCGGTGCGCGTTAATTGCTCATTGATCGCATTTTGCGCTGCTTGCCCCCAAGCCTGGGTTGGCGTCATCTGCCCACTCAGCAGTTTGAACTGGTGTTGCAGGGCAGGCCAGAGCAGGGCGGCGTAGATAAAGGCTGGAGTGACGGTTTTCTCGCTGCGGATGCGCTTATCGGTGTTAATCATGCATTGTTCGATTAGATTGGCGCCAATCTGATCGCCCGCTTTGAGGGCTTTATCTGTGCCAGGAAGCAAGTGCGTGAGCAGGTCATATTCGCGCATTAGGTTGAATGTCGCGGTCGCCGATCCCCCTAAAAATAACTTGAGGACTTCTTCAAACAGGCGCGCATCCGATACGTTCAACAATAGGCCGCTCAGCTCGCGAATCGGTTTGGCGGTTTTGGCTTCGAGGTTGAAGCCCAGTTTGGCGGCAAAGCGCAAGGCGCGGAGGATGCGCACGGGATCTTCTTTATAGCGGGTTGCCGGGTCGCCAATGATGCGCAGGGTGCGCTGCTTCAGGTCGTCCATGCCATTGCAGTAGTCAATGACGGAAAAGTCCTTAAGCGTGTAATAGAGCGCGTTGACGGTGAAATCGCGGCGCATGGCATCGGTTTCCAGCGTGCCGTAAACGTTGTCGCGCAGCAGCATGCCGTCTTCACTTCGCACACTGGATGATTCTTCGTGGTGGCCGCGAAAGGTGGTGACTTCGATAACCTCGCGCCCCATGCGTACATGAACGATCTGGAAGCGGCGGCCGACAATACGCGCGCTGCGGAATATGCGTTTTACTTCTTCGGGTTTGGCGTTGGTGGCGACATCAAAATCTTTGGGGTTGTTACCGAGCAGCAGGTCGCGTACACCGCCGCCGACCAGATAGGCAGCAAAACCGGCATCTTCCAATTGCTTGATGATCTTAATGGCCGCAGGGCTGATGTTCTTGCGGGAGATATTGTGCTGATCGCGCGGAATCAGGGCGGCACCGTCGCTACTACGGATACTGGATGTGGATGCCTTGCTGGGATCCTTGGCGGCGGAGGTGAACAGGTTTAGCAAGCGTTTGAGCATGTTTTCTCGCTGGTGTTTAGGCAGTCAGTTGCACAAGAGCGGCGAGTTTAGCAGAAGCAGGGTGTTTTTTACGACAATCCCGCCACTCGGATTGTTTGGGGTTCCAGAAAGCAAAACGGGAAAGCTTTCGCTTTCCCGCAGGAGGGAGCACCGGAGTGCTTTAATCGGCATTCAATGGGGTGCTTCCGTGCCCATATCCAATCTCGCGTGCTATCCCATCCCGTGCCTAGTCAGTAGTCCGCTTTATTTTACTGTCTTATTGCTCTTGTCTTCTAGCGTAGGTCTATCTACGTTATTGTTTTCGTTATTTTTATTTAATTTCTATTGTTATTGTTTCTTGTTGTTATGTTTGTTCTTTTCAGTTTCTTATTGTCTATTGTTGTTATTCGTTTGTTTCAGTTTCTTATTATCTATTGTTGTTATTTTTAAGTTCGTTACGTTTCTTATTATTTGTTGTTGTTATTAGATTTTCACATTTAATTCTTATTGTTTGTATTTGTTATGGCGCTACAAAAGCAGTAGTTGTGCCAATATAAAAAAACATAATAAAAACAATATGTTATGTTTTTTGTGTCGCTCTTTATTACTTTTGGTTATTTCGATCGGTTACATATTTGTCACAAGTTTGTTACGCCTACCCAGCTGGGTAACAGTATTTGCGCGGTAACACTCTCGTGTTTTGGGGTAACGGTTTGGCGTAGATAACAACGGAAGTGGCGCAATAATCAATAAAGTTGTCACCTAAAGCAAAAATCCCCAGTGCATGTGTGCAGCTGGGGATTTTTTTTCGGAGTGTCGCGAGTGG
>CAIOHY010000003.1 GCA_903858205.1 uncultured Cellvibrio sp. | reverse complement strand
GGCCGTCACGATCTTGTATTGTGCGGGATCGTACAAATGATCGTTCACACCCACCACAATATTTAAGACGTTACCAACCTTAACGGGCGCGGCAACGATGACGCGCTTGGCGCCACGCTCAAGGTGCCCTTGAATCGTCTCAGGCGTTAAAAACTTTCCTGTGCATTCCAGCACCACATCGACACCATAATCACCCCAAGGGATTTCAGCAGACGTCGCGTAGGACGAAAATCCAAGTTTCTTGTCGTTGATTCGAATCGTTTGTGCATTGTCGGCTTGTATGTCAGCCCGCCAGCGGCCTTGCACGCTGTCGAACTCAAGCAGATGGGCGGTCGCCGCAGCACCGCCTTTGATTTCATTTAAATGAACGACTTCCAGAAGATTGCCCGAACGCGGATCGTCAGGCTGCCGTTCAGCAGCCCCAAAGGCCGAGCGCAAGGCAAGTCGTCCAATCCGTCCAAGTCCGTTGATACCGACTTTCATTTAAATCACCTATCCATAAAATGAAAAAATTTGCATACTTTCATTAAATGACAAATATGTGACAGTTACATGACGCCTCTATTCAGCGCAAATCTTCGCTCAGTAAGTCTTGCAATCCACACGATCACCGACACGATCGCGAGATAGACGATGGCCGCCAGAACATACGCTTTAAAAAACTGGAAGTTAGTGGACGCCAACTCCTGTATTCGAGCAAAAAACTCTGTGTACTGAATGAGAAATGCAACCGAACTATCTTTAAGGTTGTTAATGCATTGATTTGTGAGTGCTGGAATTGAAAGACGCAATACCTGTGCAAGAATCACGAAACGAAATATCTGAAAGTGACTGAAGCCTTGTGCCCGAGCAGCCTCAATTTCAACAGGATCAAGTCCGTTATACGCGGTGGTGAGATAAGCTGCATTGTACGCAGCAACATTGAGCGAGAATCCAATCAACGCAATAACAAACGGGCTTGTTTTTACGCCCCATTGTGGCAGCCCGTAATACATCAGAAACAACAAAACAATTAAAGGCATCCCAATAAAAAAGGAGATGTACCCACGAAAAAAAGTACGAACAATTTTTATCGAGCTGACCGAGCAATAGAATACGAGGACACCCAAGAGTAGTCCTGAAACGCTGACCAGCACAGTCAGCTTCAGCGTCTGTAATAGCCCCGCGAAAATTAAGGGCCACTGCTCTAGGAGATCACGCAAAAAAGAATGCCACTCACTCATTTTTTACTGTATCCAGAGTCACTACCAAAAAAGCTACGCACTTCGGAATCCGGATGCGAGGAAGCGAGGTTCTCAAAGCTATCTTCCGCTTTCACTACACCTTTCTCAAGATAGACAACTCGTTGAGCAATCATCCGCGCCAACGTTAAATCATGTGTCACGCATAACATGGTGACTTTCTCATTTCTAAGGCGATTAAACAGCTCTGCCACCTCTCGCACCATGACGGGATCTAGCGCTGAAGTCGGCTCATCAAACAGTACCACCGCGGGATCCATTGCAAGCGAGCGGGCTATGGCTACACGCTGTTTTTGACCACCAGATAGTTGAGCGGGATACTTATCACAATGCGTCGACATGTCCAGCCGATTCAACTCAAACAGTGCTTTTTCTTTAGCCTGCAACGCAGTCATTCCTCGCAGCTTACGCAAACCCAAGGTAACGTTCTCGAGCACAGAGAGGTGGCGATACAGAGCAAACTGCTGAAAGACAAATCCGATACTTTGACGCAGTGCGCGCACGTCAACCGTAGGAGCCAACGTTGATTGGCCTCGAAACTTTATTTCGCCAGAAGTCGGTTCGACCAAACGATTAATACACCGCAGGAGTGTCGATTTTCCGCATCCGGAAGGACCCATCACAACTTTTAAATCGAACTCTTGCACATCCAGGTTGATTCCCGCCAACACCTGTTGCTCATCGAATTTTTTTGTGAGATTTTGTATTTGAATTAACGCCGTCGGTGCAGTCATGTCACAGTCATCCCTGGAATCGCATACCGCCTCTCTAGTAGACGCACTACAATCAATAAAATGCGATAGACCGCAAAATACAAAATCCCAACGCATAAATACACTTCAACCCCTTTAAGGGTTGTAGCTGTCAGTGACATAGCCTGTTTGGTCATTTCAGGAATACCCACCGTATACGCAAACGGTGAATACTTAAGAACAGACGTGAATTCATTAACCATACCTGGGATGGCAAAGCGAAGCATTTGCGGCATCTCGATACTGACAAAAACTTGTACGCGTGTCATTCCCATCGCCTGGGCCGCCAATATCTCTGACTGGTCAATCGATTCGAGAGCGCCCCGAAAAACCTCGGCGAGATAAGCGCCAGCAATCAACCCTAGGCTCAGCGCCATCGCGACAAGGGGCAACACATTCACCCCTATCGTCGGCAAACCGAAATACACAAGAAACAACATAACCAACACCGGAACGCCTCGATAAACATAGGTGTAGGCATTGAGCACACCGCGCAGGCCTGGCACCGGCAGCCGAGCAAGACAGGCCACAAGCAAGCCGGCCGCTAGACCCGTTGCACTGCAAGTAAGGGTGACCAGTACGGTGTAACCTAGCCCCCAAGTCAGTTGCCAGAAAATTTCCAGCAAGGTCATCTAGCGTTGCCCCTGTGTAATCAATTCATCCATCTATCAATAATCGCCTTAACTTTTTCAGGGCCCAGTTCTTTTAAATATTTATTAAAGTCGTCCCGTCGCGGCGAACCTTTCGCAAACGCAAATCCCAGCTGATCAAATCCCGAGAACGAATATGCACTTTGAAACGGCAGTTTCATCTTGTGTATGTAATTCGCAAGCACTGGCTCCTCGACAAACGCCAAATCAAGATTACCGTTTTGCAGGTCGGCGATGACTTCACTATAGGATGGATAAAGTTTGACCTGACTGAGACTGTAATAGCCCTTCGGTTCTAGTTCATTTTTAATCAAATCGGCATAGGCCATCCCTCGGGGATAACCGATTGAGTACTCCTTCAGTTTGGCCAGATCGGATATCTTGATATCTCGGCTCTTTAAACCAACCAAGTGCCAGGCATTGTCATAGTACGGCTGTGAAAAATCCATCACCTCTTTACGCTTATCTGTGATGGATATGGCAGAAAATGCAACGTCGGCTTGTTTACTCGATATTGCGCCGAGCATCCCCTGCCAGTCATAAGCCGTTATCTTCAACGTGCAGCCGCGCGCCTTGCAGTAACCCTCAAAGAGCTCTAGATCTGCACCCTTATTCACACCGTTCTCTGCAAATAACATCGGGGGTGATGCAGGAGACACGGCGACCCGAACAATCTTATCGTTCTTTGAGTCAGAACACGCGGTGAGCGCAAGCGCGGCAAGTCCGAGCGCGCAGATTTTTTTTAAGATGGCAAACAAAGTCAATTCTCCGTTAGTCTGTATTTTCTGAAACTTGCGCTTTTATAATCGTACGGGCTCTTCAAGATTAACATTAACAGCTTCCGCGTGTG
>CAIOHY010000002.1 GCA_903858205.1 uncultured Cellvibrio sp. | reverse complement strand
GTGAAGATTTAAATGGGCTCGATGCGTTTTACACCAGGCAAGTAAATCTTTCTTTTTGTTGTCGTGCGCTACCAGTGCAATGGCTTTTGAAGCAGGCAGGAGAATCTCTTTGTATTCCATGGAATTAGCCCGATTGTTGAATAAAAAAATGACCTTGCCTGATGACGTGGTCGCCCCGGCCGGGGCGCGTCGACAAGGTCATCTTCAATAGCAACCTTAAAAGGTGACTAGAAATTAATTACTTAATTCAAGCAGCAATTTATTGAGGCGCTGAACATAAGCTGCAGGGTCTTGCAGTTGTGCACCTTCAGCAAGATTAGCCTGATCAAACAGGATATGAGCTAAATCACCAAAACGCTCATCGCTACTTTCCTGCTCCAATTTTTTCACTAAAGGATGCTCTGGGTTTAATTCAAAAATCGGCTTGGAATCAGGTACTTTTTGGCCGGCAGCCTCTAGAATACGGCGCATTTGAGCACCCATATCGTGATCACCTACTACAACACAGGCTGGTGAATCGGTCAAACGATGGGTAATACGCACTTCCGACACCTGATTTTCCAAAGCCGCTTTTGCGCGATCCAATAATGGCTTCAAGGCTTCAGCGACTTTCTCTTGCGCTTGCTTTTCTTCTTCGCTATCCAGCTTGCCTAAATCCAGTTCGCCCTTGCCTACATCTTGCAAGGACTTGCCATCAAACTCGGCCAAGTGGCTCATCAACCATTCATCAACGCGATCAGTTAACAACAATACTTCAATGCCTTTTTTGCGGAAAACTTCCAAGTGCGGGCTGCTTTTTGCGGTATTGAAATTTTCGGCGGCGATGTAATAAATCTTCTCTTGCCCTTCTTTCATGCGCGCGACGTAATCGTCAAGCGATTGATTCTGCTCGGCAGTATCGGCATGGGTTGAGGCAAAACGCAGCAACTTGGCAATTTTTTCGCGGTTGGTAAAATCTTCCGCTGGACCTTCTTTCATGACTTGGCCAAACTCTTTCCAGAAAGTTGCGTATTTTTCCGGTTCGCTTTTCGCCAATTTTGCCAACATATCCAACACACGTTTAGTGAGTGCGGAACGCATAGCGTCGATATTAGGATCTTTTTGTAGAATCTCACGCGAGACGTTCAAGCTCAAATCGTTTGAGTCCACAACGCCTTTGATAAAACGCAGATACAAGGGCAGGAACTGTTCAGCATCATCCATGATAAACGTGCGTTGCACGTAGAGTTTCAAACCGCGTGAAGCATCGCGGTTGTATAAATCGTAGGGAGCCCGCGCTGGAATAAACAACATGCTGGTGTAATCAAGATTCCCTTCTACACGGTTGTGACTCCAACTCAATGGCTCGGTAAAATCGTGACTCACATGCTTGTAAAATTCTTTGTATTCTTCATCGGTCACATCTGAACGTGAACGAGTCCAGAGTGCTGTGGCGGTATTGATCACTTCATCTTCCGGCTCTGCAGTTGCAGCATCATCGCCAACAGGAGTCTGTTTTTTCATCACAACTGGAATGGCAATGTGATCAGAATACTTTTTGATGATGGAACGCAAACGCCAATGGTCAGCAAACTCCAACGCATCATCTTTCAAATGCAATTCAACTGACATACCACGATCAGCTTTCTCCACTGACTCTACGGTAAACTCTGCATCGCCCGAACACTCCCAACGCACCGCCTCGCTGGCTGGTGCACCGGCACGGCGGCTGGTTACTACTACTTTATCGGCAACGATAAATGCGGAGTAAAAACCCACGCCGAATTGACCGATCAACTGCGCATCTTTTTTCTGGTCACCCGACAACTTTTGCATAAATTGCGCAGTGCCCGATTTAGCGATAGTGCCGAGATTTTCGATCACTTCATCGCGCGACATACCTATACCGTTATCGCTGATGGTGAGTGTTTTTGCATCTTTATCAAAACTGATACGAATTTTTAATTCTGTATCGCCTTCATATAAATCGCCGTTGGATACCGCTTCAAAACGCAATTTATCAGCAGCATCCGACGCATTGGATACCAACTCACGCAGGAAAATTTCCTTGTTTGAATACAGCGAGTGAATCATCAAATGCAGCAATTGTTTGGCTTCAGTTTGAAAGCCACGGGTTTCTTTGCGGGCATCAACGGTCATTTTCTAACTCCTGGGTACATGCACTGAGGTATGAACAAATAACAACCGCCAGTATTAGCGGGGATGTGCACTAGATGGGGTAACCACAAAGGAATTCAAGGGTGATGCTGGAATGCAAATTTCAGGCAATAAAAAAGCCGCTAAAAAGCGGCTTTTTAAAAGGATTTTGGTAGGACTAAGCAGACTCGAACTGCTGACCCCCACCATGTCAAGGTGGTGCTCTAACCAACTGAGCTATAGTCCTAAAGAGGGGCGCACTTTACCAAGGTGAATTCGCAAGGACAAGACCCAAAAACACTTTTTTGTGCCTTGGCCTCGCAAACCCTTAGTAATTGCCTAAACCGCGCGCAAGATCGGCTTTTAAATCACCAATATCTTCCAAACCCACTGCAACACGAATCAGGTTTTCAGTGATGCCCGCATCCGCTTTTTGCTCGGGCGACAAACGACCATGCGTTGTTGTTGCCGGGTGCACAATCGTCGTTTTTGTATCACCCAAATTGGCAGTCAATGACATGATCCGGGTAGCATCTATAACTTTCCATGCTTCATCCCTACCACCTTTTACGCGAAAAGATAAAACGCCGCCGAATGCAGACTGTTGTTTCGCCGCCAATTCATGGCCAGTGTGACTTGGCAGACCTGCGTAAAAGACTTTCTCTACTTTAGGATGGGCATTGAGCCACTGCGCCAACGCTAGTGCATTACGCGAATGTGCTTCCATCCGTAAGCGTAAAGTTTCCAACCCTTTTAAAAAGATCCACGCATTAAAAGGGCTAAGACTTGGGCCGGCACTGCGAATAAAACCGAGCACTTCATCCACATATTTTTTTGCACCGGCAACAACACCGCCAAGACAACGCCCCTGACCATCAATGTACTTGGTGGCAGAGTGGATAATCAGGTCTGCACCCAACTCCAAGGGTTTTTGTAACGCAGGAGTACAGAAACAGTTATCGACAGCCAAGAGCGCACCGCGTGCATGAGTTAAATCAGCAAGGCGTTGGATATCAATAACATCGCATAAAGGATTCGACGGCGTTTCAACAAATACCAATTTGGTAGTTGCGGTGAAACCCGCTTCCCATTCGGCGTAATCAATCGGGTTAACAAAGGTAGTTGTCACACCAAATTTTTGTAAAAACTTGGTGAAGAGCACGGTCGTTGTACCAAACACACTGCGCGAACACAAAATATGATCGCCAGATTTCAACAACGCAATGCAGGTAGACAAAATTGCCGCCATACCTGATGAAGTTCCAACTGCAGATTCTGCACCTTCCAAGGCAGCAATGCGCTCTTCAAACATACGCACGGTAGGATTGGTGTAACGCGAATAAACGTTGCCGGGCTGTTCACCGGAAAAACGATCTGCCGCTTCTTTTGCGTTAGCGAAAACATAACTTGAAGTAAGGAACAGCGCTTCGCTGTGTTCGCCTTCATGCGAGCGCGATTGCCCGGCGCGAATCGCGAGTGTATCCAGCGCCGCACCGAACAGCGGATCTTCAGCTAATTGTTCGTCAAAATTTCCCATAGATATTCATTAACCCAATAATTTATCCGCGCGCCGCACCGTTGTGTAAACCAATTGGCAGTTCCATTTGTTTAACGGATTTTTGGCCGGATTTAGCACTGTCGTTACGCGCTGCTGCAACTTTCTCCAAATACTCTGGGGTGACATCGCCAGCACAGTATTCACCGTTGAATACAGCACAATCAAATTCGGTGACTTCGCTATTGCCTTCGGAAGATGCGGCAATCAGATCTTCGAGATTTTGATAGATCAACCAATCAGCGCCAATTTCGGTACATACTTCCTGTTCAGTGCGACCACTTGCAATCAACTCTTCTGTCGTTGGCATATCGATACCATAGACATTGGGATATTTCACTGCTGGTGCAGCTGAAGCGAAATACACTTTCTTGGCGCCGACATCGCGCACCATCTGGATAATTTGCTGGCAAGTGGTTCCGCGCACTATAGAGTCATCAACCAACAATACAATTTTGTCCCTGAATTCCAACTCGATAGGGTTCAATTTTTGGCGCACCGATTTCTTGCGCTGCTGCTGGCCTGGCATAATAAACGTACGTCCGATGTAACGGTTTTTTACCAGACCTTCGCGGAATTTTACGCCCAGCTTTTGCGCCAGTGCCTGACCTGCTACGCGGCTAGTATCCGGAATAGGAATGACCACATCGATATCATGGTCTGGACGTTCGCGCAGAATTTTTTCTGCCAGTTTTTCTCCCTGACGCAAGCGTGCTTTGTAAACCGAAATTCCATCCATGATTGAATCTGGGCGTGCAAAATATACGTGCTCAAAAATACACGGCGTCAAACGTGGCGACTTGGCACATTGACGGCGGTGCAATTGACCTTCTTCGGTGATATAGATTGCCTCGCCCGGTGCAACATCACTGATCAATTCAAAACCCAGCACATCGAGCGCAACACTTTCAGACGCAACCATATACTCAATGCCGCCCTCCTCTGAATCACGCTTGCCATACACCAGTGGGCGAATACCATTGGGATCGCGAAACGCAACCAATCCGTAATTTGCAATTAAAGCGACGACTGCATAACCACCGGTCACACGATTGTGTACGCCCGCAACAGCGGCAAACATATCCTCCGGCGTTGGATTGAGTTTGCCCTGCATTTGCAATTCGTGCGCAAAGACGTTGAGCAATACTTCAGAATCTGAATCGGTGTTAACGTGACGCAAATCCGTTTTAAAAATATCTTCAGTGAGCTTATCTGCATTGGTTAGATTGCCATTGTGCGCGAGCGCAATTCCGTAGGGGGAATTAACGTAAAAAGGTTGCGCCAAGGCCGGGCCTGAACTACCCGCAGTCGGATAGCGAACGTGGCCGATCCCCATGGTGCCAAGCAAACGCTGCATGTGGCGGGTTCTAAAAACGTCTTGCACAAGGCCATTAGCCTTTTGCTGACTCATGCGTCCATCCTGACAAGTCACCATCCCCGCCGCATCCTGTCCACGGTGCTGCAAAATGGTCAACGCATCGTAAAGCTGCACATTCACATCGCGCTTACCCACAATACCTACAATGCCGCACATAAGATTGCCTCAATACTTGTTAACAACTTTACACTGTTTGTCCGCTTTCAACGCTGCCAAACAGTGTCATTAGCCACTGGCTGACTTGCTCATAAGCCGTCTTGACCCACTCCTCACACGCGAGGAAGTGGGGAATTAATTGCGCTTGCTGCCACCACTCTTCTTCATTGAGCGGAATAAAACCGGGCAGAAGAATCAGCAACGCCATCACGATAATAAATGCGCGCGCCGCACCAAAAACCATCCCAAGAAGGCGATCAGTACCCGACAAGCCAGTCGCACGCACCAATGCACCAATCAGGTAACTCAGCATAGCGCCGAGCAATAGCGTGGCAATAAACAGCACAGCATAGGCCGTCATAAGTCGCACAGAGGGAGATTGAATTTGGTCGACCAGCAGAACTTCAAGCTGGCTGCCAAAGACTTTGGCTACCAACACTGCCGCAACCCAGATTACTAGTGACAAGGCTTCGCGCACAAAACCACGAATCAAACCGATCAAACAGGACAGGGAAAAAATCCCAATAATGGCCCAATCAGCCCAATTCATTCGCGCGCCTACTCCAAAATCATTGATGGGAGGTTTTCAGAGGCGCGCATTCTATCAGAGGCGCGGGATTATGGCTTTAGGGTTTGAAGGGTAAAACGAGGGAATTCACTTTCAAACGCTTATCCAACTGCGCCTTGATCGCAAGTGCTTCAGCCTTGTCCTGCTTGGGGCCAATAAACACACGATAAATAGTCCCATTCGCCGCCGGGACAGCACGGACATAGGCTTTATGACCATCGGCTTGTAGCTGGTCGCGCAATTTATTCGCCGCGGCTTGCGCGCTAAGACTCGCAACTTGAATAACCCAGGTATCCGGCAAACCCTGCGGGTTTAATGGAACTACCGGCACCGAAGCCGCAGTGACCGTCTCTGTGGAGAATGCCTCAGCAGACCCAACAACAGTATCCTCGGCCGGAGGAATTTGCGTAGTGGTAACGGATTCGGACTCATCGGGCACAAACATGGTCTCAGGCGCTGGCGCTGGCTCAATGCCTTCCGGGCGTGTGGGCTCATTGAAATCCACTGCCGTAATACTCGGGCGGCCAGGAATATGGGAACTGGTGTCCACTTGGTATTGTTGGCGATCTTTAAAAAAACTAGGCAAAAATAATACGGCAATCGCTGCCAGTACCGCCCCACCAATCAAACGATGTTTTACGGATTCTCTCACCTAAAACCTCTACACCAAGTACATAGGATTAAAACGCGGTAGTGCACTCACGACTGTGCGGTGCTTGCGCCGAGCGCCTGTAAACCCGCAGCAACTGTATAAAAAGATCCAAAAACAAGAATGCGATCGCCGGGATCTGAATTAGTAAGGGCCGCTTGTAAACAATCAGCAACGCTGCCGGAAAATTCGGCGTTCACATTCAGATCGACCAGATTCTGGCGTAATTGTTCAACTGACGCCGCGCGCGGGATAAAGGATAAATCCACGATATACCAACTACCGACATGACCCTTGAGATTTTCCAGACTTTGGGCGCGATCTTTATCTGCCATCATCGCCACTATGCCATGTATTTTTGAACCAGGTGTAGCACCCAGTACCAAACGCTCAACAAGGTAGGCTGTTGCCGCAGGGTTATGGGCCACGTCCAGAATCACTTGTCGCTCGCGCCAAAGTAGTGTTTGAAAACGCCCCGGCACACGCAAGGAGGCTACGCGGGCAAACGCATCTATTGCGCGTAAATCTAAACCGCAAATACGAGCAACTTGCAGTGCCGCAGCAAGACTGGGTAGAGGCAATTGTGGTAGGGGTTGTGACGAAAATTGGGCGCTGCTATCCCACCAGCTCCAAGTGGAATCATCTGCAACAGAATAACCAAAATCGCGCGAAATTAGGTAAAGCGAAACCGAAAGGTTCTGCGCATGATCCAGCAGTGATTGCGGCGGCGCAAAATCCGCGCAGACCACCGGTTTTCCTGCGCGCATAATGCCCGCTTTTTCGTAACCTATGGCCTCGCGGTTATCGCCCAACCAATCAGTGTGATCGAGGGCGATACTGGTAATTACCGCGACATCAGCATCGATAATGTTGATAGCATCCAGGCGCCCGCCCAAACCCACTTCAAGCACCATCGCAGTGACTTGTCGACGCCGAAAAATTTCCAGCGCGGCCAAGGTCCCATATTCAAAATAAGTGAGACTGACAGGAGATGGAGAATCAGCAGAGGTTTGCTGGCTGGCGGTAAATATGGCTTCGAATGCCGAGCAGATTTCTGCATCGCCAACCGGACTGCCATCAACCACGATGCGTTCGTTGTAATGAAGTAAATGCGGAGACGTGTAAACACCAACCGAAAAGCCCGCTGCGCTGAGCAGCGCTGCAGTGGCAGTAACACAAGAGCCTTTTCCATTGGTACCAGCGACAGTGACTACTTTTGCAGTTGGAGTTAAGAGTGCCATCCGCTGCGCAACACGAGTGATGCGTTCAAGGCCTAGCTCAATCTCGGTTGGATGGTTTTTTTCCAACCACTCCAACCACGCCGATAACGAATCAAGTTGCATAACAGCAGCTATCGAAAGACAACAATTACACGGCGACTTTGCGCGTAAACTTCGCCAGCAGTGACGCCAATTTGTCGCGCATATCGCGGCGATGAATGATCATATCGATCGCACCGTGCTCCAACAAAAATTCGGCGCGCTGAAAACCTTTCGGCAATTTTTGGCGGATAGTTTGTTCGATAATACTCGGGCCAGCAAAACCTGCACGTGAACCCGGCTCACAAATATTCAGATCACCAAGCAAGGCGAGACTTGCAGAAACACCGCCGTATACCGGATCAGTCATCACCGAAATATAAGGCGTGCCTTGCATTTTCAAACGTTCAATAACAGCGCTGGTCTTAGCCATTTGCATCAGGGAAATTAATGCTTCCTGCATGCGTGCACCACCGGTGGCCGAGAAACAAACAAAGGGAATATTTTCTTTCAGTGCGATGGTCGCCGCACGCGTAAAACGCTCACCCACCACATAACCCATAGAGCCACCATGAAAAGCAAACTCGAAAGCCACCGCAACGATCGGCATGCCTTTTAATTCGCCGCGCATTGCTACGAGCGCATCTTTTTCACCGGTTTCTTTTTGCGCTGCCGTTAAACGATCTTTGTATTTCTTAATATCTTTAAATTTTAGTCGATCAATCGGCTCAACATCTGCAGCTAACTCCTGGCGAT
>CAIOHY010000001.1 GCA_903858205.1 uncultured Cellvibrio sp. | reverse complement strand
CACGCATTTGAAAACGGTGAAAATTCCCCAATGCGGTTAAGGTCGCGGAAGTAATTACTGCACCGCAGGCTTTTTCCCACAAACTGTATTCAAGGGTTTTAGCGGCGACTATTGGGCTGGAACAAACTTCCAGATCCATATTGCCACTGCTATCAACCGGCGTTAACCAACGTGCTTTAGGTACGGATATTGGTGTATCCGGCGTTGCAAAACTCGCCCATAAATCGCGGTTGGCATCAGCGCGCGCTTGCCAGGCACCGAGAATGGGATAGTGATTTTCCAAATCAATTTTGGGCACCGGGCAATGGGCATCTTCCATCGCCTGATTTAATTCATCACACATTTTTTTGAGCAGTTCACTCAAACGATCAAACCCTTTGTATAACTCCACGCAGGGAATTAACAAATCCTGCGGGACCACACCATTATCGAAACGAAAATGGGATTGGCGGTCATCAAAAGCAATAGACTGTGCGAGCTGTTCAAATACGGGATAGAGTTGGTCGAGGCGTTGTTTGCAATCAATCAACGCGGCGGGAAGTTGCTCGCCGTAACGATCAACATTACCCGCACCACTGATTACACCGAGCATTGCACCGAGAGATTTATTGCACTGATCCAACCATTTACTGGTAGAGATCATGCGGCTGTGATGCGCGAAATGATTAAGCGCTTTTTGTGGCAGGTGATGGCCTTCATCAAAAACATAAATCGTATCTTCCGGCGCGGGCAAAATCGCGCCACCACCAAGCGCCAAATCAGCCAGCACAAGATCATGATTGGTGACGATACAATCGACCGAATGCATAGAATCGCGCGCCTTGAAAAAACTGCACGCCGATACATTTGAACAGCGGCGGCCGGTGCACTGGCGATGATCAGTGGTAATAATTTGCCACTCGTTTTGCTCCAGCGCTTGCGGCCAGGTGTCGCGCTCACCCGTCCATTTATTTCCGGCCAAGGCATCCATCATTGATTGATAAAGTTTGATGCCTTGCGCGGATACGCTGGGAAATTCGTCTTCATAGAGTGCACGCGTGGGATTAATACCGCTTTCGTATTCAGCGATAAGATTATCGAGCTTACTTAAACACAAATAGCGGCCGCGACCTTTGGCCAGGGTAAATGAGAATGACAAACCGCTATTGCGATGTAACTCAGGGAGGTCTTTATTAACAATTTGTTCTTGCAGCGCAACCGTTGCCGTAGAGACAACCAATTTTTTACCAAGCGCCTTCGCCATGACGATAGCAGGCAACAAGTAGGCGATGGTTTTACCTGTGCCTGTGCCTGCCTCTACTACACAGATATGACCACCTGCGCGCTCAACAATTTCACGGTGATTTTCGTCATCCAATTCGATACTGCCCAGCGTTTTGGCAATTTCGGCAATCATCAATTTTTGGCCGTAGCGGGATTTTAAGCCCTTGTTTTCCAAAAACTGACTATAGGCACCTTGAATTTGTTTTTTGAGCGCATCAGTCAGCATTAGCGATTTTACTCACCACAGAATTCGCGTAGATGCCTAATGCAATTTCACGCTGGCCGCTGGGGATATGGCTAATACGCAATTCAAACTCGGCTTTCTCGGCGAGCAAAGTGGCCGGATCATAAGGCGTATTTTTTACCCCGTAATTTACGACGGGGACTTTTCCATGCAGCATCTCATACGCTATACAGTTAGTCGCATGCAGCACATAGTTACCGAGAATTTGGTGATCCAATGCAGCAACCAGCTCATCGGTATCGGCATATTCTCCGTCAAGGACATCACCGAAAGCTAAATGTACGTTACCTTTATTGCCCGCAATGCCCATCGCAATACTTTTGACATCTTCATGCTCTTCTTTTTGGTAGCTACCTTGGGTGCGCTGCAGATAAAGTTCCCTCGCCTTTGCGGCATCACAGGGATCCAGCTCATATGAGATAGAAACGGGCACTATGCGCAACTTTCTAATATAGTCGGCCAATTCTTCAGTTTTTGGCTTGTTGAGCGCAATCATACCTAACACAGCAGAATTGGTTTTATCACAACCGTCTTTTGCACGACCTTCACGCTGCGCAATCCAGATACTGGAATGCTCATTACAAATTGAGTGATGGATGTAGCTCGACAAATATTTAGCAGCTTTTAATTTTTCGCGCGGTGCTTTGGCTGATCGATTAACGATAAAACTTTTGTTCAGGCGCATTAAATCTGACACGAAGGGTTTGGTCAGTAAGTTGTCGCCAATTGCAATACGCAGGGTATTGCAATCGTTGCGATATAAAATCCAATTCACAAATGCAGGGTCCATGGCGATATCGCGATGGTTGCTAATAAATAAATAGGCTGTGTGCTTATCGAGTTTTTCCAACCCGGACACCGTGAGCGATTTAACGCGGGTATTGACCATACCCTCCATGTATTTTGCGACCACACTTTGAAAACTTTTCACATCGACAATGTCTGCCAGTTGCTGCGCAAGCTTCATGCGCACCAGCGGTTTTAACAGCCACCCCAACCAGCCATGCAGCGCCGGGAATTTCAGGCGAGTTACTGCGTCTGTCAGTTCCGGCTCAGCCAACATGCGTTCGATTGTTGGGCGGACTTCGTCGTCGCGATAGGGGCGGATATCATCAAATTCATTCATAGCGGGAGATCATCACTCGAAGGTCAACATAGGCGTTAAGTCTGGCACAAAACTGCAGGCAGGCTCGTCGACTTGAAAGGCGCTAGAGGCTTGGCTTATCGGCCCAACCCAGCGAAAATAGCCGCACAAAATACCGAAAAGAGCCGCAAAATGCCATCAAAACCGCGATTAACCGACATTGCCATGCCCTGCCACTGCGGCACCAAGAACGCATTGAATGACTGCTGCCTACCCTTGATTGAGGGTACCCGCAAACCCGCGACCGCCGAAGAATTAATGCGTTCTCGCTACACAGCCCATGTTATCTCGGCGATTGATTACCTCTGGGATACCTGGAGCCCCGAGCAACGGATGCGTTCAAGCAAAGCGGATATCCGCGCATGGGCAGAGAGTTGCGACTGGCTGGGCCTGCAAGTTCGTGCTACAGAGCAAGGTGGGTCAAGTGATGATGCCGGCATAGTGGAGTTTATCGCCCTGTATCGCCAGCAAGGGCAATTACATCAGCACCACGAAGTATCACAATTCAGAAAGGCTCTGGGTAAATGGCTTTATGTTGACCACCGAGCATAAAGGACGAGGAAAATTGTGACTCAACCAGCGATCTGGATAAATATTCACCATTCACCGCGCTAACTGTTCGACTCGTTGCTGTTCGCTGCTTACACTTCGCAGCATCTCGTCAGCTACAAAAGCAATAGAAACGACTACACTCATTTTGTCACCCTGAAATAGCGCCCCTTACGCACGATTATGAAAATCCTTCTGGTTGAAGACAGTGCAACCCTTCGCTTTGCCATGCGTAATTACATTACTGACGCCGGCCATGAACCTTTGCTTGCGCGCAGCGGGGAAGAAGCTTTGCAGCTATTGGAAAACACCCCTGTTGATATGATCATCATGGATGTGGAGATGCCCGGTCTAAACGGCTTCGAAACCACGCGTTTAATTCGTGAATGGCTAGCAGGGCATTGGATTCCGATTATTTTTCTCACTGGCTTGAACGAAGATGAAAATTATCGCGAGGGCATTGAGGCAGGCGGAGACGATTACTTAATCAAACCCGTCAGTTTTATGATCATCAAAGCAAAAATTCGCGCGATGGAACGTATCGCCGAAATGCGCGACCAACTCAACCAACTCAACGCTGAATTGGAGGCACTAAGCCAACTCGATAGCCTCACCCAAATCTATAATCGCCGCACGTTTAACGAATTGGCCCAGCAGCGATGGGCGCTGGCCAAACGCCACCAACAACCTATCAGCGCACTGATGATCGATGTCGATCATTTCAAATTGTTTAACGACCATTATGGTCACCCGGCGGGTGACTCCTGTTTGAAAAAAGTCACTCATGCAATAAAAAGTTGTCTGCAACGCAGTGCCGATATTTTAGGGCGCTACGGCGGTGAAGAATTTGTCGTGTTACTGCCCGAAACCGATGCCAAAGGTGCAATGCGCGTTGCACAGGCGATTAGTGAGGCACTGGAAAATATTCAAATTCGCCACGATGTGTCACCTTCCAGCACCCATGTAACAGCCAGCATCGGCGGCGCGACCTGTTTGCGAACGACCGGACATGATCTGGAAGAGTTAATTAAAAATGCCGACCGAGCGCTATACAAAGCCAAACGCGCTGGGCGCAACCGTAGTTGGATTGATGAAGTCGCTACGCACAAAACATTATTGCTGGCCGATACTGATCCGGAACTGGTGCGTCACTTTAGTATGTATTTGCAACCGCATTACAATTTACTCACCGCCGAATCGCAAAAGGAATGTCTGGAATTGGCGGTAGATTTACATCCGGATTTGATACTGCTCGGTACCGGTATTGCAGGAAGCGAAGCCGGCGTTGAGCTATGCAAAATTCTCGCGCGCAACGCAAAAACGGCCAGTATTGCCATCGCGCTAGTCTGCGATTCATCTAACCACCAGGCAATTGAAATACGTAAAAAAATTGGTATTCACAATAGTTTTGATACGACACTCAGTGCCCCTACCCTGCTGAATAAAATTATCCAGCTGATTCACTAAGCGTTTTTCCTAAGGCAGATGCACGCCGCCTGCGCGCAATAAAAAATCCGTTGGGCAAAACCACCAACGGATTTTTTATTATGTAATTCTTTATCGAAGATTAATTTGAACGCAGTGAATTATACCAATTTACTTCGCGCGAAAATTTGTCCACCTGATCCGCCACATCCAACACCAACGCGAATAACGCCATGCGCACTAGAACGCCGTTATCCGTTTGGCGAAAGATTGCAAGGTTCGGGTTTGCATTCAAATCATTATCGAGTTCGTTGGCATCCGCGCGTGAATCTCGCGGTAGTGGATGCATAATCACGGTGTTGGGTTCGCAGTATTGAGTGTATATCGTTTGATTCAAACGGAAGCGACCGCGGTACTGATCCGCCT